>JALOMS010000004.1 GCA_025455345.1 Thermoflexibacter sp.
TATCAGACCAATGTGTATAGTGATGAACACCCATTTTTGTTGCCAGACAATACCATGAATTTTGAGAAGGTGTTAAAGAAGTTTCAGGAATACATGAGGGACAGCCACAGCCGCAAAGACCGTGATTTTTTGGAAAAGCATTGGCGGTTGTTATTTTTTGCGTTTATGACCCCTATTTTGAACGGACGAGGGTTTATATTCAGAGAGGCACAGACTTCGGAAGAGAAGCGCATGGACGCAGTGATTACTTTTGACAATCAGAAGTATATCGTAGAGTTAAAAATATGGAGAGGGGAGGAGGCACACGAAACGGGCTTGTTGCAACTGCACGACTATTTGGAAAGGCAAAGTTTGGACAAGGGTTTTCTCATTATTTTTGATTATCGCAAGTCACAAGATTGGAAAAATGAGTGGGTGAAGGTGAAAAATAAGGATATTTTTGCGACTTGGGTGTAAGCGTATGTAAAAGATATGAAATCTACTCACTCCACAAGGGTTTTGAAAATTTTGTGGGATGAGCTTTTGATTACAAAGATTTTATCTAAAATATACGTGTCTTTTACTCTTGTTTATGTTATTATAAATAACAAATGCTACTCCTGCTACTTTTTTTCTATTGGAAATAATGCTTGATAAGTAGATAATAAAATTCAATGATTGGGCAAAATTACAATTGCTGTTTGGTTAGCCATTTTTTGACTTGTCCCCCTTCATATTTGTCCATTTTATCAAGTAGCATTTCTGGATTGTCATCTACCAAAATCATTTGCCTGCTTTGAGGTTTGATAAAACCCTCTTCCACAGAAAAGTCAATATATGCTAAGAGTTTGTCAAAAAAGCCATTTGTATTCAACAATCCAATAGGTTTGGAGTGTAAACCTAATTGCGCCCATGTCAATATTTCAAAAAACTCGTCCATTGTTCCAATTCCACCTGCCATGATGATAAATCCCTGAGCCATGTCCGTCATTCGTTTTTTACGCTCGTGCATTGTTTTTACCATGATTTGCTCACTAAGACGGCTATGGGCAACTTCCATTTCTATTAAAAATTGTGGAATTACACCGACGACTTTGCCTCCATTTTGCATAACCGTATCTGCGATAATTCCCATTAATCCCACTTTGCCTCCTCCATATATCATTCTTATCTGTTTTTTTACCAACAGAAGTCCTAAATCTTGGGCAGTTTGTTTGTAAAGAGGGTTTTTTCCTACTGCCGACCCACAGAATACACAAATATTTTTCATATAGTCCAATCTACTCCAGGTTTTCTGATAAATCTCATTCTCAAACTATTCGTAATCTCATTGACAAAGTTGAGGCACAGGAAAAATTTATTGACGCGCTCTACGTCAATGAGTGTTTTGCTTACTTCTACATCTACCAATGATTCTGTTGCAAAAGCAAAATAAATCTTACATTCCGTTTTATTAGGCTCTAATTTGCTCTCGACCTTGACCTCTATAAATGAGATATATACATCTATCCCCGACATATTTTTAAATGCTAAAATCGCTTCGCGCAAATTAGAAGAAATCAGAGAACTTGCCTCCAGAGGTTTATCAGCATAGACGACAAATTCATTGCTAAAGTCTTTATCTGAATCAAAAGGGACTTTGGAATCTCTTTGGAAATTATGTTTTTGTAATGTCTTGCCTATCAAATACAAGTTTTTCTCCAAATCACTCGGAATGATAACTGCATTAATGCCTAAACTTCTTTCAAAAGCATTGATGACTAATAAACCATCAAAAATAGAATTCCATTCAGGTTTCTTTTCTCCTGTCTTAAAGTATCCACAATGAACTTCGGAAAATAAGACCAGACTACCATCTAATCTCCCTTTAGTCAGATGTTTACCTTCATAGTGTTCGGGCAATTGTAAAAAAAGACGACTACGAGCGAACAGTTCGTAAGGTACACCTTGTTTTTCATCATATAATGCACCTCCCATCAAAAAAGGAATACTTGCTTTTATTACCTCGTGCTGTGCGTCTTTGGCGATACTATTATCTATACCAAATTGTTTGTACAGGAAGGAAAAAATAAAAGGTACTACCAGCATGGAAATCAATATGCTCCAAATAGGCAACTGCTCCAATAAAATAGCAATTGCATGTAGAACAATGATAATCAAGACAATAAGCAGAAAGGTAATACGTTTGTTACCAATAGCCTTGCGTCTCTGCTCAAATTCCTCTAATTGGGGGAAAAGCGTTTTTTCACAAAATTCACTATATTCTTTGGAAGATTTCATTCAGTCAATAACAATGAAAAAAGGAAATGATAAGACAAATTTCAAAAAAATTAAGCAGTTTTATGTTCTTTTTTATAATTTTTTAATGTTAAGTAATAAAAAAATGCACCACCTAATAAAGAAAATATAGGGACTATCATCAAGGATTTGCCTACTGCCATTGGGCTACCGAATACATAATCGTTTAGCAAACCCACACTTGCAGGACCTACACCCAATCCTATTAAATTTTGACAAAATAAATAAATAGCAGATGCGGTGCTTCGCATATTAGTAGGCATTATTTCTTGTACTACTGCCGCTCCTACTCCTATACTTGCACTGGAAATAATATAATACGGGACTAAGATAATCAAAGTAATAGTGAGGGTAGAAGCCGTAGTATAAGCAAGATTAAAAGGCAACCAAAGTAAACTTACTAATAAACAAACCCGTATTTTTGCTCCTACTATTCCCTTAGCTGTCCAATAATCAGCCAATGCCCCTCCAGCCAATAACCCCACAGGAGCGGCAAGCATAGAAGTCAGTCCTATAAAATTCCCTACTTCACCCACAGGCATCTGGTGTATGCGAATCAAAAAAGTAGGTGCCCAAACTCCTGCGGCATAACTTGTGATGAAAAAACAAGCAGATGCCATACAAAACAGCCCAAAAGTCTTTCCATTTTGCCTCAAATAGATGAATACTTCGTTCAAACTGATAAATCGGCTATCTATTATTTTTCTTTGAGGTTCTTTAATTAAGAAAATAAAAATGGCTATCAAAAGTCCAGGTAGCCCTACATAAAAAAATACCAATTGCCATGCAAATATTTCTATCCCCCAAGCTAACTGTATCATGCCCAAATCCTTCACCTCTGTAAGTATTTTTCCTCCAATAATATATGCCCCTCCTACACCCAAATATATACCTATTGAGTAGATACTTAAGGCTGTTGCTAATCGCTTTTTAGGGAAATAATCTGCTATCAGAGAATAGGCTGAAGGAGAAAGACTTGCTTCGCCTACCCCTACGCCTATACGAGCCAGAAAAAGCTGGAAATAGTTTTTTGCTAAACCGCATACTGCGGTCATCACACTCCAAAAGATTATACCTATAGTAATGATATTCTTGCGATTATACTTGTCAGCCATTCTTCCTACAGGCAAGCCCAAAGTCGCATAAAACATTGCAAAACTCGCCCCTATCAATAGACTTACTTGTGTATCTGTAATGCCCATATCCTTCTTCATTGGCTCGACAAGCAAATTCATGATATACCTATCTACAAAAGAGCATATATATGCAATCATCAATAAAACAACCACATACCATTTATACATCTTACTCTCTACTTTTTCCATATCTTACAATTTTCCTATTATTAGTTCTATAATTTCCTTAAAATAATTTCCCTTTTTCCCCAACCAATTCATCTCTCTGGTTTCATAGTGTTGCAGACTATCATACTGTTCAGGAGTGATATACCCCATATAACCTCCATTAAAACTTGTTATAATGAGTTTTTTACCTTTTTTTTCTGCTAATTTTTCTAATTCTACCATAAACTCTCCCGAAAAATCGCACGGCATTCCCAGCCAAATAATATTACCTATTTGCAGTACGGATATTGATATATCTGTATCAGGATACAAGGCTCGGAAAGCCCAATCTCTTAATTTTATTTGCTGGCTAAGGCGCAGGTTAGACTCTCCAAAAGCAACAGGAATATGATGGATAGATAATTGATTGACATTTTCTAAAGTGGTAGTGCTGTATTTTTCCAAGATTTTTTCAGCAATCCCTTGTCCTATTTGTCGCGTCCAATCGTCATTTTTCAAACCAAAATCTCTGGGCGTGTGGCTGGCTACCATGCCTGCACTAAAAATAGCAAATTGCACTTCTTTAGTTTCCAAGAAATCAACTGCTACTCCTGTATAATCTCGGCTAATTATTTCTAACAAGCCATCAGTACAAGTAGCATGAGCCGAATAAGAGAACAAGCAAGCATTTTTACCATCTGATTTTCTGATTTTTAGGTATCTTACCCAAGCATCTAATCTATCCTGATGTTCATGGAGGCGGCTATCTACAAACTCCTCTGCACGTACCTTATCAAAACCAATAGTAGCGTATTGAAGTTGCTTTTGTGCTTCTCTCAAACCTTGTAAAGTCTGCCTAACAATTGTTTGGGTAAGTTTTTCATCGTACCCTCCCGCCATCAAATATCCCGCAAAACCTTTCGACCAGCCGCCTATGCTGTGATGAGTATGAGTGGCAGTAAAAAACAAATTGTCTTTTGATAATCCTAATTGTGCTATACTATCTCTTAACTGACTGACTATCAAAGGAGGAACAATAAGTAAATCATAAGAAATAAGAGCTATCTGTTTTTGATGATTGGAGAATAATACAACACTTACATAGATAGAGTCGTGAATCGTCTTAGTTTTTCCTCTGGCTATGCCGTACCCCGCCAAAGGAGTCAAATCTTTAGGTGTAATATTTTGGCGAGACCAGCCTATTTGCAAGCTATCGCTAAATGAAAGGGATACATCTAATTGACTTTGTGCTATTTGTTGAATAATTGTATCATAATAACTGATATTTTGGTAGGGGCTTTCAGTAGAGATAGTAAATAATGACAATCCAATGATTATCAAAATAATACATAAATAAATAATAAATTTCAAGGCTTTTTTTAGCATATATTATCATCAATATTTAATCAATCCACGAATAGTTTTATTTTTTCTTAGCACTCAAAAAATAAAAAAATAGTCCTAAAAGCATAATCCCAATCCCAATAGAAGACTCTTTGGGACTATTTTCAAAAACAAATACTAATGTCCAAATATTAAGCAATAAAAAAATCATGGGAGTAATAGGATACCCCCAAACTTTGTAAGGACGAGGTAGGTGAGGTTTGCGGATTCTTAGTATAAAAACCCCCAGTACAGTAAGAGAAGTAACTGATATTAAGGCAAATGAGGCATAAGTAAGCACTTGGTTAAACGAAGACGTATAGATAAAAAGCAAAGTCAGACAGGTTTGGAAAAGCATAGAAAAAATAGGAATATCCTCGGCATTGGTTCTTGCAAAAATACTCAAGCCCTTGAAATCTTCACCCATGCGTTTGGTAATTCTTGGACCCACAAAAATCATGGCACTCATCGTAGAGATGAGCAATAAAGCAATTGTAATAGACATTATATCCGCACCTTGTGTCCCAAATATCTGTTTTGCTGAGAAAAAACCAACCTCAATCTGTCCTTTGATGACATTCATATCTACAGTATATAAAAATACAAAATTGAGAAGAACATACATTACCAAAACAATTAAAGTACCTATAAACAAGGCTTTAGGTAGGTTTTTTTGAGGCTCTTCTATTTCACTGGTTACATAAACCGCCGCATTCCAACCTGTATAAGCGTAAGAAACATAAATTAGGGAAACTGCAAAAGATGGGCTTGTCATTAGCATAAAACTATCCTCTTCGGGTACGATGCTAATTGGTTGAGGGGATTGGACAAAAAAAGCAGAAAGTATAAAAACAATGACCAAAAGGATTTTGACGAGCGTAAAAAGATTGTGAAAACGACTACCCCAATAAACACTTTTAGCATGTACAAGTGTAATTAAGATAACTGCACCCGCCGCAAAGTGAACCTCGGAAATATGAGGAAATACAGTTTTGAGGTACTTCCCAAAAGCCATAGCCGCCAAAGCTGTGGGGGCGGCAAATCCTACAGAAGCAGATACCCAACCTGATAAAAAACCAACTGCGGGGTGATAAATCTCTGATAAAAAATGGTATTCACCACCAGAACGAGGCATACTTGCCGCTAACTCTCCATAACTAAATGCCCCACAAAGAGCAATCACTCCTCCCACAAACCAAAGCATTAGTAAAGTAAAAACGGAGTGTATGCTGACTACTTGAAAGCCCAAACTTGTAAATACCCCTGTCCCAACCATATTGGCTACAACAATAGCTACGGCAGTATGTAAGCGCAATTTTTTCATAGAAATACTTGATAATATCAAAATGGTGATACTAAAATATTCCTAAAGTAAGCCAATTTTTTCATCTCTTTCTTAAAATACGGAAAAGTTCTTGCAAAATAAACTTGGATAAGCCTATCTTTTAAACTAAATAAGCAGACTTCATGGTGGGAGTCAGTGTATAAGAACTCTCCAATCTTTCATGTAATCCCCTGATTTTAGGGATTTCATACTCAAAAAAATACTGTGCACCAAGCATTTTACCTTGATAAAAATTATAATCCTCTTCGCTTAGATTCGAGCTTTCTAAGGCTTTTTCCGCCACAAGACCTTGTTTGAGCCACTGCCAAGCTATGGCAATGATGCCAAAATATTCTAAATATAGTGTCGCATCAGCTAATGCTTTCTCTACATTACCCTCCTTGATAAAATCTACTAAGTGCATAGTAATTGCTTGTAGATGCTGACTTGCCTCAGCTAATTCGTGCTTACGCACTCTCAATGTACTCAAAGAAGGTACAGACAAAAGCGTCAGCCTGATTTCTTCTAAGAATATACTCATTGCTCTACCTTCGTGCATGATGACCTTTCTTCCTAACAAGTCCAATCCTTGTATGCCCGTAGTGCCTTCATGTATAGGATGAATACGAGTATCTCTAAAAAACTGTTCGGGAGTAAAATCTTCCAAGTATCCATACCCTCCTAAGCACTGAATCGCAACGCTGGTCGTTTGGATTGCCATTTCTGAGGGATAGCTTTTTGCCACAGGAGTCAGCAAGTCCAATAGCAAAGCGTATCTTTCTTTTGTTTCTCCTGTATTGACTTTTTCCAAATCTGCATACAAACTGCACTGCATGAGGAGAGATAGAGAACCCTCGACTATCGCCTTTTGAAACAATAACATACGCCTTATATCGGGGTGTTCTATGATAGCTACTTGCGGTTCTAATGGATTTTTGGCATGAAAAGTTCTACCTTGTGGACGCTCTTTGGCATATTCCAATGAAGCATAATAAGCCGCAGAGGCAATAGATACAGCAGACATTCCTACGGCTAAACGAGCCTCATTCATCATTTGGAACATATAATTTAATCCCTTGTGTGGCTCACCAACCAAGTACCCATGACAGTCTTCATGCTCTCCAAATATGAGATGGGCGATAGGCGCGCCTTTATAACCCATTTTGTGATACATTCCAGCCGTAATGACATCATTGGGTGCTACTCCCTCTTTGACTACTCTTTTCTTTGGCACTACAAATAGAGAAATGCCTTTGACTCCTGCGGGTGCGCCTTTGATTCTTGCTAATAGAAGATGTACTACGTTTTCTACGGCATCATGGTCTCCTGCCGAAATAAAAATTTTCTGCCCTTTAATGAGGTAATGTCCCGATTCGGTAGGAGAGGCTGTAGTTTGGACATCTGATAAGGAGCTACCCGCTTGTGGCTCTGTAAGTGCCATAGTCCCTTGCCATTCGCCTGCATACATTTTAGGAATAAAGGTGTCTTTTAGTTCTTGACTTCCAAAATTACGAATCAGATTAGATGCTCCTGTTGATAAAAAAGGAAATACAGAAGCAGAATAATTCGCCGCACCAAAGATAAAGCCTGACAAATTGGACAAAATAATAGGTAATTGTTGTCCTCCTTCTTCATAGCTTGATGTCGCAGAAATCCAGCCACCGTCTCCATACAATTTCATCAATTGCTTGATTTGTTGATGTACATATATTTGACCATTTTCATAATAAGGCGGTTTTCTATCCATTTCTGTCAAATAAGGGTGGAGATATTTGTCAGCTAACTGCTTGGCAGAGCCTAAAACCATATCAAATATTTCTTTGTTATGCTCGCCGTAATAAGCGTATTGGCAAATAGACGTTGCTTGGTGAACTTCATAAAGCAAGAATTGAATATTGCGAAGGCTAAGGTATTGTTTGGGCATAAATTAATTTATGAATTTTAGATTTGTCAAGTCAATTATTTTATAATGAATAGGCTACAGCCAAACTCGCTATGCTAAGAGACTGACAACCAGCCTCTATGATTGGGATTCCACAAGCCTCTATGGTTGCACCCGTAGTAATTACATCATCTACAAGAAGGACTCTTTTTCCCTGTATTTTTTCTGCTTGTTGTATTTCAAAAATAGCTTCTACATTTTCAAAACGTGCGATTCTTTCTTGTTTTGTTTGCGAAATATTGGCTTTTTTCCTAATCAAAATATGAGCGTCCCATTGTATGCCCAATCCTTCTGCCATGCCTTTGGCGATACTATCGCATTGATTATAACCTCTCTTTGCTAACTTACTTAGATGTAAAGGCACAGGTAATATGATGTCAAACTGATTAGTTAAGTTACTCTTATTCAAGTCGTTCGCATACCATTTCCCCAATATTTCCCCAATTTCTTGTTTTCCATAATATTTCAGATGATGCAATAGCGTTTGCACTTTGCCTGTTTTGATAAATCTAAGATAGGCAAAAGCATATTCGAGTTGTATCCTACCCCAAAGTTTACGAGCTAAGGGGTTGTCTTTATGTAAATGGAAATCAGTTTTTGGTAGTTCATATCGACAATGTGTACAGATAAGTTCCTCATTTTTGTCCATTATCTTGTTGCAAGTTAGGCAACTATGAGGAAAAATCATATTTATAAAATCTGCAAACATAAGGAGAGAAAAGTTTGAGCCAATTTTTATAAAAAACAAAAACTACAAAAATAGTTGCTTTGTGGTATTTAGACTGATAATAGCAAAATCATTCTAAACGAATCTATGATAACTTATTATTGGAATTATCCTTGCGATAATTAATGGGTTTCTTTTTCCAAAAATAATACAAACCGAAGAGACTTACCCCAATACTGGCAATTAATAAGATATAATCCTCACCTTTTTGGGCTGGGGGAAGCACATTATCTACTTCAGTAGCTTCAGGCAACATACTAAAAGCGTCTTTGCTGTTGTTATCCTCTTCTACCATTGGGAATTCCTCTTCTAAAGTAGAAACATCTTCATAAATCTTAGTTTCTGTATCTATGATGCTTTGTGATTTTGTTTGTTTTTGTTTTTCAGTTTTTTTAGGTTGGGTAGATTTAGGCATTTCATCATTAAGCGCAACAGCTTGATGTCCTAATATATTCATATTTATCTTAGCTTCTTTGAGTAAAGATTGGCTCTGGGCTAAGGTAGCAAAGTCTTCTCCCAAATCATCTTTAGTAGCTCCGTCAGTAACTGCCCAAACCGCATACTGACCTATCTTATTTTGTTCTCCTTTTTTTTCTATAATCTGAGCCAATCTCAATAGCGGCTCATCAGCCAAATCTCCTACATCATACCTAATATAAATATCGGGAGAGTTTTTATGTAACTGCCCACACATGGCATAGACTCTATCCGTGATTTTCTCTTTGGGTTTCAGCCTATAAAAAAGAGTCTTCGTAACTACCATGTTTTGAGAACTACTATCTCTGGAAAGTAGCATAGTGCCACATTTAAGCACTACATTTATGACAGAATCAGACATATTCTTCATCTTTATATCAATACACTCCCCATAGTGTGCGCTTGTCAAATCTGGCTGAATCTTATTTGGATTGTAAGCTCCTCTAATACTTACGGACAATACGCCATATAGCTTAGCATCCAAAATAGAAAGTGTATCCTTAGAAAAACGCTGATAAGGTGCTGCCCACGAATAGTGTAGTGAACAGCTTAAGACCATCAAAAAGAATAATTTAAGTAAAGTATTCATAAGTTTGACCAACAGTTAATCAGCAAAAAACTCAAAGAAAGTAACTTATTTATTAAGATGCAGTAATAATAGAACGTGTAAAATTAGTAAATTATACCTATATAACAGCACGTATAATGATTTTTTTTATCTAAAATTTAGACTTGGATATTTATTTTTTGGCATCTATTCCCATACCTCTCTTTCTTATTCGTTAAAAAAACAAAATTTGTTACACTTACACACAAATATTTTTACTACTTTTAAGATAAACATTCAAATACTTTGATAGTTTTTTACAAATACTTTGCGATTATAAAATATAGTTTCTACCTTTGCAAGCCGTTTTAAAAACGATATTTTAATACATAGTTTAATCAATTAATAATGGACAGTTTAAGTTACAAAACTATCTCAGCTCACAGAGGTTCTGTGGCTAAAGATTGGGTACTTATTGACGCTCAGTCTGCAGTCTTAGGACGACTTGCGAGTCAAGTTGCCAAGATAATTAGAGGTAAACATAAACCATCGTTTACTCCTAATATTGACTGTGGAGATAATGTCATTATCATCAATGCTGACAAGATAAGGCTCACAGGAAAGAAGTGGACAGATAGAGAAATTATCACCCACTCAGGCTACCCAGGCGGTCAACGTAGAGTTTCTCCTAAAGAAGTGATGGCAAAGCATCCTACACGTTTAGTAGAAGAAGCGATAAGAATGATGCTCCCTAAAGGTCGTTTAGGAAGAAAATTATTTACTAATTTGTATGTATATGCGGGTAGCGAACATCCCCATATCGCTCAACAACCTAAAGAAATCAAGTTATCATAATGGACGCAATCAATACAATCGGAAGAAGAAAGACTTCAGTTGCTCGTATCTATATGTCAGCAGGCAACGGTAATATTACTGTAAACAAGAGAGATATTGCTGATTATTTTCCTTCAGAAATCCTCCGTATCATCGTAAACCAACCTTTTGCTGTTACCAAGCAGTTTGGGGCGTATGATGTCAATGTGAATGTACAAGGCGGTGGGTTCAAAGGACAAGCAGAAGCAGTACGTTTAGCAATTGCACGCGCATTGTGCGAAGTAAACCCAGAGTTTAAGTCTGCACTCAGAGGCGAAGGATTCTTAACCAGAGACCCTCGCATGGTAGAACGCAAGAAATATGGAAGACGCAAAGCGCGCAGAAGATTCCAATTCAGCAAGCGTTAATCTCTATCTTTTTATCTATTTACAGTAAGATTTTATCTAAAGGAATTTATGTCTAATTTAGAATATAAAGATTTGTTAGATGCAGGTGTACACTTTGGACACCTCACTCAAAAATGGAATCCAAAAATGGCTCCTTATATCTTCATGGAGCGCAATGGAATTCATATTATTGACCTCAACAAAACCTTAGTTTGTTTGGAGGCAGCCGCAGACGCAGTAAAGAAAATCGTTCGCTCAGGCAGAAAAATCATGTTTGTTGCTACAAAAAAGCAAGCAAAAGAGATTGTCGCTTCTGAAGCAGGACGTTTGAAGATGCCTTTTGTAACGGAGAGATGGCTTGGTGGTATGCTTACAAACTTTACTACCATTAGAAAATCACTCAAAAAATTAGCAAGTATTGATAAGATGATGAAAGATGATACTTATCAAAATCTGGCTAAAAGAGAAAGATTGATGTTAGCGCGTGAGAGGGAGAAACTTCATAGATTACTTGGCGGTGTAGCAGAACAAACTCGCCTACCTGCTGCTCTTTTTGTAGTGGATATAAAACGCGAACATATCGCCGTTAAAGAAGCTCAACGTTTAAATATTCCAGTTTTTGGGATTGTAGATACTAACTCTGACCCAGATTTGGTAGATTTCCCTATCCCTGGCAATGACGACGCTTTCAAATCCGTAGCATTAATCACTTCTTATATTGGCAAAGCCATAGAAGAAGGACTGCTCGAAAGAAGAAAAGAAAGAGAAGAGTCAAAGCTAAAAGATGAAGAAAATCAAAAACGTGAAGTAGATGACGATTTTGTAGATGTAGTAGAGGCTGAAACAGAAGAAGCCTAAAAAAATCTATTAATTATATCAGAATAAAAGGCAAGCAGTAATCTAATAACTGCTTGCCTTTTTATTTTAACACTGATTTACCTATGACTATACGGGTTAAGGAATAAATTGTATCCTTGATTTATATTAAATTTAAAAAGCAAAACTGCTTTTTTTTTGTTTGTCATAAATAATACAGAAATTTGGCAAAATTAGATATATAAATATCATTTACTTTTAATCCCTAATTTTACGCTCTATCATGAGGTTGCGTTACATAAGTCTGATTACTTTGCTTTTAATTTCCTCACAGTTGTTTTCTCAAGAATCTAAAAATGAGGCTTTTATAAAAGGAGAAAACTTCTTGAAGGAAAAGAAATATGCCAATGCCTTAACTAAATTTGAGGAAGTATTGGTAGAAGACAAATCTAATATTGAGGCAATTTTTAATGCGGCTATATGTTACTTGAACTTAGATGTTTATGAAACCGCCTACGAATATTTCAAACTGATTGACCTTAACAAAACAGACAGGCTCAAAGATTTTGAATATTGGTATGCTAAATCTGCCTATTATCACAATCAAATAGACGAAGCAAGCGAGTATATCAATCGATACTTGAAAGGGTTGGGCATAAAAAAATATCAAAAAGAAGCAAGCGAGTTATTAAAAGTGTGTCAGTTGCTGGTATCTGCCAAAGATAGCTTGACTATGAACTATGTCATCGAGCCATTTAGCGAACAGATAAATACAAGTGCTATTGAGTTAGGCTTGATAGTTAATAAAGAAACCAGAAAACTATATTTTAATCGCCAAACCAAAGATTTTAATCTCAAAAAAGAACGCGAAAACATTTCTGCCCTTGCTCAAGTCCAATTACTTTATGCAGAAATGGGCAAAAATGATACTTGGGAAATGCCAATGCTACAAACAGTAGTCATGGACAAATCTAATCAAAAAAATTTGTTCCCTACCCAAGCACCTATGCCTATTGCTACAGATTTTCTCATTTGCCAAATTATAGAAGAAAACAAAAGAATCTTAGTCTGCCAAAATAATGACTTGAAAATGATGGACTGGACAGGAAATGAGTGGAAAATCGTCAATAATATGGAAAGCCTGAACACCAATAAGGCTGAAAAAAGTGGTTTTATTTTTGACTATGGCAACAAAATGATTCTTTCGGCAGAGTCTAACAGAGGAGATTTGGACTTGTTTTTAGCAAGCGTGCGGAGGGACGGTACTTGGAGCATAGACAAGAATATCAGCGAACTCAATACGACCACAGACGATGTAACTCCTTTTATTTCCAATGATGGGAAGACCTTGTATTTCAGTTCCAAAGGTCATAATTCTATTGGCGGATATGATGTATTCAAATCAGAATATGACTCCACTACCCAGACATGGCAAAAGCCCATTAATGTAGGTATCCCCATCAATTCCGTTGGGAATGATTGGTATTTCTCTATGTATGGAGAGTTAGGGTTTTTCTGTTCTGACCGCATAGGTGGCATGGGCAGAGAGGATTTATACAGAGTTTATGCCTTTGACAAAATCCGTATGAGCGGAAAAGTTTATAATCGTTCTTCTAACCAAATCCAACCCAATTGCTTACTCAAATTTGTCATAGATGGCAAAATCATAGAAACTATCTCCGAAGCCAATGGAAGCTAC
Source organism: Thermoflexibacter sp. (assembly GCA_025455345.1). GTDB lineage: Bacteria > Bacteroidota > Bacteroidia > Cytophagales > Thermoflexibacteraceae > Thermoflexibacter. The sequence goes on from JALOMS010000004.1 coordinate 13,696, forward strand.
AAAGTCGACCTACCTTTCCATAAAGCATTGGAAGTCAAAGTCTATCGCGGGGAACGTATCATGTACGAAGAAAATCTTAAACTTAATGTAAATCCTCGAAGACCTCGTTATATGAATAGAAACTATTACATAGATGACACATTTATAACCAATAAAGAGGAGAATATTCTTAGCTATATTTCTGGGAATGTAAAAGATAAAAAAACGCAAAAAAACCTTTCCAGCGTAGTCAAACTCATAGATACGAATACAAACAACACGGTTAAAACAACTACAACTGATGCCAATGGGAATTTTAATTTTTTTATCAATGAGAAAAATCGCGAATATATCGTAGAAGCTAATGCTAAAGGATACATATACAATTGGTTAGATGTTGGCACGGTAAATAATGAAAATAGTAAAAAAATAGATATTTTACTCTCTGCCATCGAGCCTAATGCCAGATTTACCCTTCGCAATATTACTTTTGAAACCAATTCAGATGTTTTACAACTATCTTCTTTGACTGAACTTGATAAAGTATATGACTTTATGATGGAAAATAGCCATATCAAAGTCGAAATCTCTGGACATACAGACAATATTGGAGATGAGACACTGAATAAAAATCTTTCAGAGCGTAGAGCCTCTTCTGTGGTAAGATATTTGGTAGGCAAAGGCATAGACCGCAATCGAGTAGTCGCCAAAGGTTACGGTTCTACGCGTCCAGTAGCCTCCAATGAGTACGAAAAAGGGGGGCGCGAGCTGAATAGAAGGATAGAAGTAATGATAATTGGTTAAAGTTCTTTGAAATATCCGAAATAATTAGAAATATTTGTTAGAAAAACTATACCAAAAAATTTATTTAGTAAATTTAATGATTATCTTGCAATTAAAAACATGTTTTGTGGAAACTCCAAATGTGGAATAAATAATGATAGATGATAATACGCCCGATATAGAAATTACGGAACTAAGAAAACTTACACAAGTCATAAAAGATAAATATGATTATGACTTCAAAGACTATGCGATGTCTTCTTTTAAAAGAAGAATTAAAAGGGTTTTGGATTTGTACAAATTCAAAAACGTAGAAAAATTAGTCAGCGTATTAGAAAATAACCCTGATTTTTTTGAAGAATTTGTATCTGAAATTACTGTCAATGTAACAGAAATGTTCAGAGACCCTACTTTTTGGAAAGTCCTCAAGGAACAAATCATTCCAAATATATTGCTGAATCACAACAAGATAACTATCTGGCATGCTGGGTGTTCTTCTGGAGAAGAGGTTGTTACGATGTGTATGACATTGGACGAGATGGGAGCCTTGGACAAAGCAAAAATCATAGCCACAGACATAGATACTGCCATCATCAACAAGGCAAGAAATGGCACCTATTCTATGAAAAATATGGAAGTAAATAGTAAAAACTACGCAAGATATCAAGGAACACGTAGCTTAGAATATTATTATAAAGAAGTCAATGGAGAAGCTGTTATTCATAAATCTTTGTTAGAAAATGTATCTTACCGCAAACATGATTTAGTACAAGGGGTAGTTTTTTCTAAGTTTGATTTGATACTTTGTCGCAATGTAATGATTTATTTTAATCAATCTTTGCAAAATGCCGTTCTGAACAAATTGCATGAGAGTTTGTTCAAGTATGGATATTTGGCAATAGGCTCGAAAGAATCCCTGATTTGGTGTGAAATAGCCAATAAATTTATCATAGTCAATAACGAAGAAAAAGTTTATAAAAAAGTAAAAGATTAGTAAACTGCACTCATTACCAATGAGATACAACCTAAGTAATAAATATAAAGCAATTGTAATAGGAGGTTCTGCGGGCAGTTTTCAGGGCATCACCCAAATCTTAGCAAGTATCCCTAAGGACTTTCCTCTTCCTATGTTTTTGTGCTTACATCGTCTGAAGCATGTAAGGCATGGTTTTGTAGAGGCATTATCTATCAAAAGCAATAAGGTAATAGCAGAACCGTTTGACAAAGAGAATATCAAAAAAGGTGGCGTGTATCTTGCCCCTGCGAACTACCACATGTGTTTGGAATTAGGTAACACATTGGCATTATCTACCGAAGAACTTGTCAATAACTCACGTCCAGCAATAGACCTTACTTTTGAGAGTGCTTCTTACGTATTTAGAGATAAACTTATAGGGATATTACTCTCTGGAGCCAATAGAGACGGAGCATACGGAATGATGAAAATAAAACAAAGAGACGGTTTAACGATTGTTCAAGACCCCAATGAAAGTATGATTAATGCTATGCCTAATGCGGCATTAGCGGTAACGAAGATTGACCATGTACTTACTGTCAATCAAATAGTTGATTTTCTGATTGAATTAGATAAATTGTATAAAATATCATGAAATCTTTAATCAGACCCATAAGTATTATTGCAATTGTGCTATTTATTATTGGGATTTTTTTAATCCTATATTATATATTTTTCTCTTTCCCTGACGACATCAAGACCTCTCTGTCTGTCCAAAATGCGACGGACATAGAAAAAGTCAAAGGCATATCCTTAAATCTTCTTTGGATAGTAGGTTCGCAACTTGCCCTTGCCCTGCTTATTTTTATTTTGCTCTCCGTAGAAAAAAGAAAAACAACAGGAGATAACATCATTTATGTTGAAAAATATATACAAAAACAAGATAAAAGTACAGAAGTAGCTAACAAACAGGAAGATAACTACCGTGAAAGAATAAACTCTTTGACCTTACATATCCAACAACTAAATCGCCCCCTGAAAGAAAAATTCAAGTATGCTTTAGAAGGACTTTGTAAAGAGTTAGAGGCATCCATAGGAGCCGCCTTTATGACGATTAGGATTGAAGACAAGAAATATATTGAATTTATTGCAGGATATGCCTACCAAGTGCCTGATAGTCAGCTATTGCGATTTGAGTTTGGCGAAGGCATCTCTGGGCAAGTAGCAAAAAGTGGCAAGGCTATTAATATCAGTGCAGTACCCCAAGGATACGTTACGGTATTATCTGGTTTGGGAAAAGCAACACCTAATAATATGATGGTGATTCCAGTAAAATCAGGGGAAAATGTATTGGGTATTTTAGAAATAGCATCTTTCAAACACTTTGGAGAAGCAGAAATGAGCTTTGCCAATGAAATCGCCAATGCGATTGTTGCCTAATTACATATTCATTTCTTTAATCCATGTCTTGTTTTCCAAATACCAATCTATGCACTTCTTAATGCCCGTCTTAAAATTTGTCTGTGGTTGCCATCCTAACATATTTTTGGCTTTGTCTATATTTGCCCATGTAGCTTTCATATCCTCTACCAAAAAGGGACGATGAACTACTTGTGCTTTCTTCTGAAGATAATCTTCAATTAGTTCTATCATATAATTCAAACTATATGTCCCGTTTCCTCCACCTAAGTTAAATACCTCATAGCCTATATTTTTTAATGCTTTTGATGTACCTTCTGCAATATCTTCTACATAAGAAAAATCTCTAAACTGTGTACCATCTCCATTGATAATCACAGGCTTGTCCTCATCTATCCATTTAATAAATCGGAAATAACTCATGTCAGGACGACCTCCCGGTCCATATACAGTAAAATAGCGCACTATAGACACATCTATGCCATACATCGTATGATAATTATAACACAACATCTCTGCGGCTCGTTTGGAGATACCATACGGAGAGGCGGGAGATTCTGTTACTGCATTTTCATAGAATGGAACTTCCAAACCCGCATAAACCGAAGAAGTTGAGGCAAATACCAACTTATTGACCTGATACTTTTTCATCATATCAAGAATATTAAGTGTGCCTTGAAGATTGATATTGAAATAGTTATGTGGGCTATTGACGCTTTCTCTCACGCCTACCTTTGCCGCCAAATGAATAACCGCATCAAATCTATGAAGAGAAAAAAAATCATTTAGACTATTAATATCTTGTATATCAATACAATAAAATAAAAAATTAGGATATTTTTTTAGCTCTTCTGACCTAAATATTTGCATATTGGTGTCAGTATAGTTGTTCATGTTGTCCAAACCAACTACTTCATGCCCTTGGTAGAGAAGCAACTTTGCCGTATGATAACCTATAAATCCCGCTACCCCAGTAATCAAAATTTTTGACATTATGTTACGTAAAGAAAAGATAATAGACCCTATTAAATCACAAGATATTAATAAAAAATATTTTAAAAGTACAATTTTTATTTAGGCTTTACAAACGCAATATATAAAAGGGGGAATACAAATAATTGATAAACAACTATATAAGTATTAGATAGAGATTATAGATGACAGAAAATTGTAGTAAAGATATACACTTATTATTTGTATTATAAAAAAAATACAATTAATAATATAAGTAAAACAAATCAAATATAGTTCCAAAAAAAACTAACTTGCGGCAATCATTCTCTTACTTACCTCTTCCCAATTAATTACATTCCAAAAAGCATTGATATAATCAGCTCTTTTGTTCTGATATTTGAGGTAATACGCGTGTTCCCAAACGTCTAATCCTAAAATAGGCGTACCTACTTGCTTTGCAATATTAATCATAAGGGGATTATCTTGATTAGGAGTAGTCGTAATAAAAAGTTTTTTGTCTTTTCCTACACATAGCCAAGCCCAGCCCGACCCAAATACTGACTTTGCGGCATCGCCAAAGTTAGTCTTAAATTTATCTAAAGAACCAAAAGTAGCTGTCAATGCTTCAGATAACTTGCCTTGGGGAGAGGTAGGTTTGGGAGACAAGGAATTCCAAAAAAATGTATGATTGTAATGCCCACCACCATTGTTGCGGATAGCATTGTCTTTATCAGTGATTTTGGACATGATTTCTTCCAAACTCATCTCCGCAAAGGTTGTATTTTTTATCGCTTCGTTCAATCGCTGTACATAAGTCGCATGATGTCTATCGTGATGAATTTCCATAGTCATTTTGTCAAAATGCGGTTCTAAAGCATCCACAGCATACGCAAGAGGAGGAAGCGAAAACTCTCCTCTAAAAGTGTTGTTTTTAGCAGTAGTGCAAGCAGAAAAAGGCTCTACCAAGGTTGCCATAGTAAGCAAGCTACTCGTTTTCAAAAAAGTTCTTTTATCCATAAAATCGAATGATGTTATTATTTTCACTATTTAAAACTCAAATCTATCTAAAATATAATTTAAAAATTGCTCTTTTGTTTGTTGAAAGGCAAAAAAAACAAGTTTATATAGCATAAAATTTGTTTATAAACGTTATTAACAAGTAATCAGATTTCACAATATTCATAATGAATGTGATGCCTCCTATCATTATACCTAAAGATGTAAATTTATCTTCCAAAGAACTAACGCTTATTGGCATTGGATTTATTGTCCTAATGATTTTTATCTATATAAAAGTAGCAGATAAGAATGATTTTGAAGTTTTTTTGGATGCCTCAGTAAAGTTAATGAAGAGAGAGAATATCTATCAACCTCCCTTCATGTATGATTTGCAATATTTTTATAGCCCGCTTTTTGCCCTTATCCTGATTCCCTTTACCTACTTGCCTTTCAAATTTTCTTGCGTTTTATGGTTGATTTTCAATACTTTGCTTTTGATACGGACATGGAAAATTTTTGAATCATACTTTGATATCCAGTCTTTCCGCAAAAGAACTTATTATTTATGGATAGCTATCTCTTTCATTATTGTTGCTCGTTTTATTTTTTATAATTATGAAAGGGTACAAATGACTATCTTCTTACTTTGGGCTATCATGGAGGCAATCAAACAATTCAATCTTGGAAAAAACTGGAAGGGAGCTATTTTGCTCGCTTTAGCAATTAATATCAAGATTTTGCCTTTAGTCATGCTTCCTTACTTAGTTTATAGGGGTGAGTTCAAAGCAAGTCTTTATACTTTGGTAGCTTTAGTTGGATGTCTGTTTATTCCTGCTTTATTCTTTGGTTGGGAGTACAATCTGTTTTTACACAAAGAGTGGTGGTCTATAATCAATCCAAATAATCCTATGCACATTATTGAAAATGAGCAAGGAGCGCATGGATTGGCGGCGGCTTTATCTGTTTTATTGACCAATACTGACGCAGATATACAATTGCCTTTCCAAAGAAATTTGTTTTCTTTGGAATATCAACAGGTTTATTGGATTATTAATGGAGTAAGGATTTTGCTTATCTTATTAACACTCTTGTTTTTACGAACTTTACCCTTCCGAAAAGCAACTTCTAAAATACATTTTTTTTATGAATTGAGTTACCTTTGCTTACTGATTCCTATTATTTTTCCACACCAACGCCGCTATTCTTTTTACTTTGTTTTCCCTGCAATTACTTATTTAATCTATTTCCTTTTGACTTATTATCACCAATACATTAAGACTTTCAAAACATATAGAACGGGCATTGCTATTTTTATGAGTATTTTGGTAGTTCTATTTTTAGCAATTATGCGACGACAAGTGCTTGGAGACCTACTGACTGATTTTACTATTTATTTGCGTATGATTACTTGGGGAGCTATTTTTCTCATTCCCGTTTTAATCATAGCAGATTATAAACATTTGATTAACAGACCGCCTAAAATAAGTTCTACGCTACTTGATAAAAATTTTATAATAAAAAAAGAAAGCTGAAAATCGCAACTGCTTTATGGCTTAGCCTCGAACCCAAAAAGATTCAAGCATTGTGCTTGAACCAATTGGGCATCATTTCACTCTATACTTTTCCCACTCCTTTTTTGCTTCTGCGAAATCTTTGATAAACTGCTCATTCTGAAAGAGAAAACTCACCAATTGCCATGCCATTTCTCTGGAAGCCTCCGAGTCGCTTGGGTAGTGAACGCCTATGATTTCTCTGGAATGTGCCATATCGTAAGCGTCTTTCATAAAACTATCTGCAAACTCTGGTGCAAAAGCTCTGAAAATGAAAGCATTGATGTATGAGTTTGCCGCATGACCGCTTGGGTATGCCGCCCAGTCCGTTTCCTGTAAATTCTTTAGCTTAGGCTCTAATTTGTACGGTCTTACACGCGCATACTTAAACTTGAAATACCAAATAAAGTACGAAGCGTCTTGCCACACATTGGCAATGAGTTTGGCAGTTTTTGGGAGGGAGTCGGCATTGAACCAAGTCCCTATCGAGCGACCAATATGGAAAAGATTTCTTTGCATTCTTGGGTAGTTTTCGTCTGTGGACTTTGTCCGCAAATTGTACCAAACATCTGCGTAAAAAAGGCTTGCACGCTCATCTTCCGCACTTCTTCTTTGTTGCAATTGAAAAAGGTAGTCCAATTCTGCACGGGTCTGCGCCGAACTATTTGCGGGCATTTCAGGCATTCGGAAGTCCTCTGGCTTTATGTTGGTCAAATAAATCGGTTTTAGACTCATTCGCCTCTCATAATTTTCCTTGTAGAATGGAAAGGACAAACTGTCCCATGTCTTACGTGCCTCTAGGGGCTTTTTACTGTACTGTTGGAGCATTTTGTAATGTCCTCTTGCCGCAGGAAAATCTATTTTTTCTTGGGCAAAAGTAGCAGAAAAAGCAAGAGATAAAACTTTGATTAGTAGTAGTTTGATTACAATTTTTATCATTAGATTTAGTTTTTTTTAATTTGAATAGAATAAAAAAACGCTAACAGTGGTTGTTAAACCCTGTTAGTCGTTTTTTTTGATTTAATTAGCAGCAGCCTGTACCACCACAGCAACCGCCTCCGATGTTAGTTTCCATGATTTTTAATTTTGGTTTTAAGTAAAACATTTAAAAATAAGTAAGTTAAACAAAGTTTATAGGTGATACATATCGTTTTATTGTAATATTACGATAGTTCTGAACAAAAAAATTAACAACCACAAGGCTGATAATTATTCAGCAACCAAGCAAAGGCGATTTTTGCCTCTCCCCAAACTTCTTCGTTGATACAGTAGCATACTTTAGGAGGTTCTATGCTCCCTTTGATAATGCCAATGCGTTTCAACTCTTTTAAGTGTTGGGAAACAGTTGATTGGGAAAGAGGTAGCGCATCTACCAAATCACCACAGATACAAGTCCTGTTTTCAGCCAAATAGCTCAAAATCGCTACGCGCGCAGGGTGAGCAAAGGCTTTTGCCAAGTCTGCAATGCGGTTTTCTTTTTCGCTAAATACTTCTGTTTTGGTAACTCCCATTTCGCTTGTAATTGTTTTATAATTGTAATAACGCAATATTACGATAAATGTTTCAACAAAATAAACTTTTTTTTGAAATAAGTAGAGCATATTAGTTATTTTTTATAAAAGGTATTGATAATGAATTGATTAAATAAATAAAAAAATTCAAAATAATTATAACAAGGCAATCCAAGAAATGACGTAATATCTCAAAATATCTTTTTACTTTTACAGAGTAGTAATAGTCAT
>JALOMS010000283.1 GCA_025455345.1 Thermoflexibacter sp.
AAGTTTTCGTCTAATCACCCCACTCAAATCGCCAATGAGTTATTGGAGACAGGCTTATTTGAGTATGCCGCACCTAATTTCTTTGTTAAACCCGAATTGGCAGAAGCAAGAATAATCACAGATGAAAATAATAAAACCTCCGATAAGGAGTTTAAAAAGTTTGGTGTAGAAGAAACCACAGTCAATGACGCTCTTTTTCCTGCCCAATGGAGTTTTAAAAATACAGGTGCTTTTACTCTACCGCCTACTGCACCCTATTTTGATTTCTTGAGAACACCTTACGGAAATTATACTGCGGGAGCAGATATGCAAGTAACTTTTGCTTGGGATATTAGTAGAGGTGCAGGGATTAACGTTGGCTTATTTGATGATGGTACGCAACGCACTCACCCTGATTTGGCGGCAAACATTTCTCCTTTGGGCTTTGACCCTGTGAATGTAAGTAATTTGGGAGATTTGGTTAATGGAATAAGTGTAGGGCATGGTACTGCAACAGCAGGTGTCATTGCGGCAGTTGCTAATAATAATATTGGTATTGCGGGCATGTCGCACCATGCCAAATTAATTCCCGTACAGATTGCCACTGCAAATCTGCTCACTGATTACGCAATGGCTTATGATTGGGGCTGGCAAACTGCCCAAATGGACGTGATTTGTAGTGCATGGAATTGGTCAGACCCTTTATTTGATGCGCCTATCGTAAATGCCGCTCTCCAGCGTGCATTCACACAAGGAAGAGGGGGGAAGGGCTGTGTTTTGTTATTTCCTGCGGGGAATGCAAGCCTTAATTTCGTACAAGCACCCTCCCAACTAAGTCAAGTTATTTCCGTAGCCGCAACTACTTCTGATGATAAGAAAGCAAGTTTTAGTAGTTTTGGGAATTTACTTGATGTTTCGGCTTCAGGAACAAGTATTGTTACAACTGATGTAACAGGTTTACCTTTTATTGGTTTTGGTGGCTATACCGCAGGAGATTATGTAACCATAGACGGTAGCTCGGTAGCCGTAGCACAAGCGGCGGGTATAGTTGCTTTGATGTTAGCCGCTAATCCACAGTTGTCAGCCATCGAAGCAAGAGAGATTTTACAAGGAAGTGCAGAGAAAGTAGGAGGTTACACATACGCGCTTTCCAATCCCAATGCGAAAGCACCTCAAACTCACACATGGTCCAATGAGCTTGGCTATGGAAGAATTAATGCTTGGGAAGCGGTCAAAATAGCAAGCAAACAAAAAGGATGCAATGGCACTCAGTCGCTCAGTGCTGCCTTTGGTTACTTTGACGATGGCAATATCTTGCAGGGTTATGGGAATAATGCAGACTGTCGTTGGCTTATCCAACCCACAGGAGCAAGCTCTATTACCTTACAATTTACAGATTTCTTCTTGGCTGATGATAATGATAGGATACTGATTTACAATACAAGTGATATTAATGCCCCCTTTATTGGGATATATACCCACGAAGACCCGCCTCCCGCCCAAATTACTTCTAATACAGGAACGATGTTGGTGCGCTTTATTACTGATGATGAAGGCACAGATAGAGGATGGCGAGCCAATTATTCCTCCAATGCCCCATCTGCTGATATTATAGCCAATACAAATAGCACTTGTGTAAATTCGCCCGTAAGTTTTTCGGTAGCCAATCTTGTAGGAAATATCAAAGAGTATCTTTGGAACTTTGGTGTAGGAGCAGTACCTGCCACCGCAAATACTTTAGTACCACCACCTGTAACCTATCAAACAGGAGGGCTAAAAACCATTACTCTAACTCTCATAGGCAATGGGGGAAATGTGCAGATAACCAAGCCCAATTTTATTTTTGTTTCCTCGAATCCTATTAATACTTTAGACGAAGGTTTTGAAAATACTTTACCAAATACTTGGAGGATTTTCAATGAAAGTAATCAAGGACGCTCTTGGGAAAGAATACAACTACCGACTTTGGTAGGTGGATTTGCAGAAAGTCGAGCCGCATTGATTTTTAGGAATTTTGAGGAAAATGAAAAAACAGCTTTGGATTATGCCCAACTCCCTTTATTCAACTTCACAGGTGTGGCAAACCCTACGGTAACTTTTGATGTCGCTTATGCGCCACTCTCATTTGTAAATACCAGTCGTGGTAATGACGGATTGCGGTTAGAATATTCTTTGGATTGTGGGGCTACATGGATTCCTTTTTACAACAAAACTGCTTTAGGCTCAGGTGCCGCTTTGATAGGTGGTAATTTAGCTACTACTACAAGCACCGATGCTCCTTTTGTGCCTAACGCTTGTAATCAATGGCGTAGAGAGTTCATTGCCTTGCCTGCATTGGCAAACCAAAACAGTGTTCTTATTCGTTTCTCGAATATTAATGGATTTGGAAATAATTTATATGTAGATAATGTAAAGATAACCAATGGAATAGCCCCGCCTACCAACCTAACAGCAACCTCTATTTCTTCTTCTGAAATTTCGCTTACTTGGATAGATAACTCTCCCAATGAGGCAGGATTTGTGATAGAGCGTTCTGATATTGCTCCTGTTTTCCCTAATTCTCCTTCTTTTGTGAGAGTAGGGCAGGTAGCCGCAAATGTATCATCTTTTGTAGATAGTGGACTTGGGGCAAATAGCATTTATTGGTATAGAGTTAGCGCATTACAGCCAAACGGTATTGCAAATCAATACAACGGGCAATGTGTTGTTAGTGCGACTACCACCATAGGCACTACTACCAACCTCTTATTTGAAGATTTCAATGCAAGTTGTGGGACACTGCCCTTAGGTTGGACGAGTAATTTGATTGCTGGGAATATTGCATTTGATTTTTGGAGGGTGAATGATGACCCTATTACTACGCTAAATTATGGGAAATTAGGTACACCTGCTGGTGGTTGCTTTGCAATATTTGATTCTGACAGATTTAGTGCGGGAGGAGGTGTAGAAAATGTAGCCTTACAATCTCCGCTCATCAATGCAATAGGAACATCTTCTGTATTCTTACAATTTGACCATCTATTTGTTTCAGATTTTTCTGCCCAAGGAATCGTAGAAGTATTTGATGGAGTAGCATGGAATGCAGTGGCTACTTATCAAAATACTACTGAAGGTTCTATTGGGTTAGCGGGTAATTCTACTCCGCGTTCTATTTCTATCAACGTATCTGCTCTCCTTGCCAATAAAAATACAGGGAGGGTACGTTTTCGTTGGGTAGGCAATTTTGGATTTGCATGGGCAATAGACAATGTACGAATCATAGGGACATTAGGCGCACCCACCAATTTAGTTGCAAATCTGTCTAATGAAACCCAAGCTGGTTTATCTTGGAGAGATAATACAGATGGGGAAGATGGATTTGAAATTGAACGTTCTACTACTTCAGCGACCGCAGGATTTACTACCTTTAACACATTAGGCTTGGCTACAGGTATTGGAAGTACAGTTGTAACAACGGATAATACACTCGTAAACGGTACAACCTACTGGTATAGAGTACGTTCATTTAGAGGTGCTTCTTTCTCTGCCTATTCTAATGTAGTTCAGGTTACTACTTTGCTCAGACCTACGGTTTTAACCGCTACAACGCTTAGTGCTTCTACAATTAGTTTGACTTGGGTAGAAAATAGTGCCAATGAAACCAATGTAGTCATAGAACGTTCTTCCAACCCCAATAGTGGTTTTGCCCCCATCGTTACCTTGCCTGCCAACGCCAATAGCTTTATAGACTCTGGATTGGAAGAAAATACGAGCTATTTTTATAGAGCAAGAGTCAGCAAACTAAGCATAAGTTCGGCTAATAGCAATGTAGCCAATGCGACTACCTCTGTTACTCCAGCAAGTAACCTTGTTGCTGAAGCTATTGGGCAAGAAAAAATACTGTTGAGATGGGCAGAAAATATAAACAATAAATTAGGTTATGCGATAGAGCGTTCATTATCAGCTACCTCTGGCTTTAGTTTACTCATTAATTTGCCCAATGTAAGTGCTTATGTAGATACTGATTTGTCGCCTGATACTCGTTACTTTTACAGAATATATGCCGTTAGTAGTATATCCGCTTCGCCTATCTATTCTAATACTTCTAATGCACTCACATTCCCAGCTACACCAACCAACTTAGTAGCTACCGCAGTAAGTGCGTCATCTATCAGACTTCATTGGGAAGATAATTCAAACACAGAAACAGATTATATCATTGAGAGAGCTGTGCAGTTAGCAGATGATTTTCAGGTAATTGCTATCCTAAAAGCCAATGAAACTACCTATACAGATGAAAATCGCCTTCTCAATGGAACACGTTATTTTTATAGAGTGCGCGCTGTTAGGGGACAGGCAAGCTCTGCATATTCCAATGTAACCAATACGCTTACCTTAGACAGCCCTATTCCATTAGCTCCCATCTTAAAGGGACAAGCTGGCGACAGGTCTGTGCTACTTACTTGGGAAATGGTAGGGAGTGATGCAAATGTCGCTTACTATGAAATTTACGGATTTACGGCAAATCAGCCCTTAAGCCTTTTAGGAGTAAGTGATGAAAAACAATTTCTGGTCAGAGGTTTAAAAAATACCATTACTTACACATTTAGAGTAGTCGCTGTAAGCAAAACTGGAGCCTCAAGCCCACTGTCCAATAGCATCACCTTGCGCCCTTCTATTGTATTGGGAATGGAAACTTCCGCCCAAAATGTAGATTTTAACATATATCCTAACCCCAACGCAGGAGAATTCAAACTTCATTTCCAAACCTCTGAATTCAATAAAATTTTGGAAATGAATCTTATCAATAGCTTAGGTCAAAGCGTTTATAGACGCGAAATCAATGTATTAGGCTATTATGAGTATGATTTTACCTTGCACGAACTCCCCGTAGGAATGTATATTTTGTATGTCCACACCAGCAATGGTTCTTGGTACAAAAAAGTAGTGATTGGTAGATAAACATTGTCCACACATTAATTTTGTCAGTTACATAAGTATAATTGTTATACTATTTGTAACTTGCCTTACAAAATACTATACCAATGAGTTTCTTTGAAAAAATTATTCAACAAATCTTTGGTAATCACAAAGTTAATAGCACTGTCCCTTTGATAGAAGAAGAAATAAAACGTTCGGAATTCTATCGGAGTGCCTACTTTAGATGGGTGAATGATAAAAATTATCGTTGGCTACTTCAAAAAATTAAAGAAAGCTATGAACTAAAAAAGCAAGGTGAAATAGCTGATTTGCAAGTACATATCTTAAACTCCACAGGAGCAAAAGGTCTGGCAATTACTTACAGCCCTTTGATGAACGAACAAGACCTACAATTCTTATTTGATTACCTGAAAGACAGACTTCTTAATTTGGAGTATAGACTTTATACCTCTGATAGGCGTACTTTTGACCATACCGACTATGTAGAAAGCATAGAAAAACACTATTTGAAACCAAAATCGGATAAAACACACAAGAACATAAGCACCAATGCCAAAGAAATGTTTGACCAACGTTATGGAAATATTCTTATAGAGTATATTTCCATAGACGCAAAACCAAGTTTTTTGCGATTTATGACTCAATATTATTCAGATTTTTTATATACTCCAGTACAGCCTTTTGATGATTTGATAGATATTTTGTTTGATTAGATACAATAAACTAAATTTATTATAAAATTTAAAAAATTGATAAACAGTATATTATGAAATTGTGAATAAAAAATGACAAAAAAAAATCATATATCTATTGACATAAATTAAAAAGAGTGCTACCTTTGCATCGCAATTCAGAAATGATAGCAAGTATATGCGGGAATAGCTCAGTTGGTAGAGCATCACCTTGCCAAGGTGAGGGTCGCGGGTTCGAGTCTCGTTTCCCGCTCTAAAGATAGATAAAGTTTCTACCAAAGGACTTTATCTATTTTTTTTCAACAAGTTGAGTAGTTGGACAAAGAATAATTGCCGGGATGGTGGAATTGGTAGACACGCAGGACTTAAAATCCTGTGGCAGTTACATGCCGTGCGGGTTCGACCCCCGCTCCTGGTACATAATGTAAGACCTATTATATTGTTTTTCAATGTAATAGGTCTTTTTGTTTTTAATGATTAGATTAAGTAATTTTACAAAAATAAACATTTTTCAGTCCCAGACTGGAAGTCCCATTAGGGACACGAGCTTTGTAGAAAACCAAGTTAAGCTCAGAATCTAAGTCCCATAGGAACTTAGATTCTGTTCTGAAATTCCATTTTCTACCAATATGTCGTCCCTAATTGCCTTTCAAGAATAAACCGTTCTTTGAAAAACGACTCACAGGGTCTTCGACCACTGTTAGCGTTTTCACTACCCTGTTAGTGGTCAAACCCCACAGTGGAACTGCTAACAGTGGTTTGAGGAACGCATATTTTATGAAACCTAATAAGTATATCAACAAAAATAAACGTTTTTTCAGTTCCAGACTGGAAGTCCCGTTAGGGACCTAAGCTTTGTAGAAACTAAATTAAGCCCAAAATCTAAG
>JALOMS010000284.1 GCA_025455345.1 Thermoflexibacter sp.
AATATATTACCTGCATCTATCAATGTCTTAAAAAGATAGTCATACGTTTTAGACTTATTAAGTTCGTTAAGCTGGGTAATAAACTCAATAAACTTTTTAGGATTGACAGTAGAGATTTCTTTGATATACTCAAATTTTGGCTTAAAATCACTTAATACATTTACCTTAATAATTAAAGCTATCATTTCAAAATTTTTAATCATACTCGCTATATTTTTATCTTTTGCTACTATCTTGACGAGTTTAAAATTTAAGGAATCTAACAAGTAATTAGCAAAAGATAAGGTATTATACTTTCCATTTGGATTTTTTAAAATAGTGATTGCTTTATAAACGTCTTGAACAGTTTGTTTTCCTTCCACAGACAAATCTGACTGCTGGTAAAGCAGATAGTTTTCTATCAACTGAATATTTAAATGAAAATAAGAAGTCAGATTAGATACTGATTCATATTCTTGATTAGTTTTTACCTCAATTTTTTCTAATGAATCTAAATTTTGACTAAAATTTTTAATTTGTTTTTCTAATAAATTAATTTCCTCTTGTGAAGATTTATAATTACTAACCAGTAATTCTAAGCTATATATTTTAGAAAACTTATTTCTAATTACATTTTTAATAGAATCATTGTTTATCTGCTGTAAAGCCTCTGTAAATTTTAAACTTGCTCTAAGTAATTCGGTGAATTTATCAGGATTAATATTAGTAGTAAGATTTTTTAATTCTGTATTAAGAATTGATGTAGTATATTTTAAGCTATCTATTAAAAAGTCTTTTAATTTATCTAACTCTTTCTTTAAAGAGTCTGCCTCTTTTAAAAGATTATTTATTTTTCCTTTCTTACTATTAAGCTCAATAATTAAATTACTATTCTTTTGCTCAAACTCATTTTTTTGTTTTTTTACTTCACCCAAAACTGCCTCTGCTTTTTGGGGAGCTTCTGAAAGATAAGTTTTATACAAGCTATCAATTACACTAAGATTATTTCCTTGTAAAAAATTAGTTTCTTTTAAAACTTCATAATAGTCAAAAAAGGTAGTTAAAGATTTATTTATTTTAGATTTTAGGGAGTTAATCATAAAAATTATATCTTTCTTCGCTTTCTCTTTAATTTTATCTCGTAAATCTTTCACTTGTTTTACTTCAAATTTTTTAATTTTTTCTAAAGCAGTGTCTACTGTTATTTTATTGTTAATGCTATCTATATCCTTAATCTTTTTGCTTAGAAAATCATAATACTTTTTTAATGTGGTGGGATCTTTATTTATACTTATTTGCTTTTTTATTTTATTAGATATATCGTCTAAATCTAATTGTGCTTTTAAATCAGAATTAGATAATTTTTCATAACGATTTTTTAAATATTCTAAACTACTAAGGCAATCTATAATTTTTACACACTTTTGAGCATCTAATTTAGCACTTAAATTTTTAATATTAGCCCACTCACCATTATTATCGTTCCATGTATTTATTAGATTATCTAATTTTTGTAATTGTAATAAAAGAATATAATTTTCCATTCCTCTATTAGAACCTTGAACTTCTTTTATTTCTTTTTTAATTTCCTTAATAAATTCTGTTTTTTCTATTTTGTATAAAGTATTCAAATAGTCTTGTATTTGTACATATTCATTAGATAGATTCACAATAATAGATTGCAATTTTTTAGAGTTTTCATTAATCTCCTTAATTTGACTTTCTAATGTAGCTATCTCATATATGTTATTTTTATAGGTTGTATCTTTTTTTAAACAATTTATTACTTTTCTATACATATTTTTTTCTTCATATTCTTGTTCGCTCATATTTAATGCTTGTACAAAAAACCCTTTTTGTTTTATCTCATCATTATTTTTGCATATATCAAAAACCATATCTACTAATACGTCATTGAGCATAATGTTATCTTTATCACTATTTTTAAAACAATTAGAAAGTTTGACTGTATATTTTTGTAGCCTATTCAACACAAGAATATTGGGCTTTCCTTTACTACTAAATTCGTTTTGAAGTGTATCATATAAAGTTGTATTTCCTGTAATTGTATTAATAAAATTTTCAAACTCTTTATTTTGACTCTTTACTGCCAACTGCAAATACAACTCAGTAAATCCATAAACCAACGCAAAGTTAGAGGTATATTCAAGGATTTCCTTAGTGATGACCTTTTTGTTTTTCTCTTTGAGTAGTAGGCTACTTACATTATAGGCGTAGTTGTAATACATGAAGTTTCCATGCTCGGCTATTGGCTCTAAGAGTTCTCTTTTGATGATTTCCTTTTTAATCTCATCTTGCTTGTTTGCGATTATTTCGCTAAGGAGTTCTACGTCTATGACTCCTTTTTTAAATCCAACCAATTCATTCAAGCCGAGTGTGAGCGTAGGAGCTTGCTCAGTTTGGGCTAATAAAAAGTAGGTATTAAAAGCAAAAATAAGTGTCAATAGATAATACTTTTTCATAGAATAAAATAGGTTTATAGTAAAGTGGATTAGTTTAAAGGAGCAGAATTAAGTAGAAGTATGCTTAATTCTGCTTTTAACAAGTGAAGATTATAAAGAGTTAATTAGTTGGATAAGGTTTGGCTGTGGGGAGCAATCATTTTTATCTTTACGAACATTGGTATGTGTCCATAAACCTTCACTACCTTTAATACATTGAGCATTTAACTCAAATGCACTTTTCCCAACAGACTCTAATGCCCATATTGTATTCATTCCTTTGATACCATCTTCTATTAATCGTTCTCCATCCTCTCCGACAAAACCGTGTTCGTTAAGCCATCTTTGTTGTTCTAAAATAGACAAGCCTGTTGGGACTTTTAAGTTTTCTTTGGCTATCCATTCCTTAAGCCCTTTTTGAATATTTATTTTATATTTTTCTGATAAGAAAATGAGTAACTCTTTCAAAGCCTCTAATTGAGCATCTGTATAAGCATGGTAATAAGTAGAGTTTCTAAAAGGTTTATTGAGTTTGATGACCTGTTCAGATGGGACTTCTGTATTTACATAAGTCAGGTATTTACCGTTTGATAACTTATTTAAATGTCCATAATTGCAAATTTCAATGGCAATAGAAGACTTGTCCAAATGATACAGTTCTTGCCCATTCAAATGAATTGCCCAGTATTTTTCTTCAAAAGCTCTACAAATTAGACCATTTTTAGTATTATCATAGGGCTTTCTTGTAGAAAGTCCTCCTATGACGAATGCAGTAGCTACTCTATTTTTTGCATCACTATTCCACCAATGAATTGTATTTTCTGGAATGTGAGAACCAGCAGTATGATGAATAAAAATTTTATCTTTTTTAAATTCTGAAGTCAAATACTGCCCTTGATTGAGGAAATAATCTTTAATGTTTGGCATAATAAATAATGTTTTTTGTTAAAAATGATTGATAAACACATAAAAAGCCCATTCCATTACTCTATAAAGCTATGTTATTAGCAAAATAGAATAACAAAAACGACAAATGCTCAAACTATTAATAGCTTGAGATAAAAAGTAATAAAGTAAAAATCAGTTTTAGAAAAAGAACACCCCCGACTGAGGTATTTGCTGTACTAAGTGAGGTTAATTATACAAATGTTAAAAATAAATTTAACATTTCCAAATTTTTATTAAAAAAAATAGTTTTTCTTATTTTATATTTCTATACTTCTTGCAGATTAGCTTTTTAGTGGTATATACTTAGCTTAAAAACTTACTTCATCAATTTTTTTTCATATTTGAACCTCATGCTTTTACGCTGTCCAAGATATTTGAAATGAGTGAAGTTCTCTTGGTCATCATACAAATCCATTAAAATAGTATTGGATAGCCGAATCTGCTTCATTTGGGCAATATTTTCAACTTTGGCTAATATCCAAAGATTTATCTTTTGTATTATACTCTGCATCTGTAATGGGAAGGTAGGAGATTTGTCTATTGGGATATAGCAAGGAAAAAAAAACACAAAAGTATTTCCTAAAACTTACCACATAGGAAGAAATACAGTCTTTGATAGACTAAGGTAAAATGAGCAAGAAACAAGTCTTGGAACTACTTAATTACTACAAAATAGAATAAAAATTTGCCGAAGTTTTCAAGATTTATTGCAAAATTACGCAAAATTTGTTACTTTTTCTTTTGGGGTGCAAACTCTGCTCAAAAGGTTTATAGCTATTATTAGGATTTTATACGCTCTTGTCAAGAGCCTTTGGAAGTCCTTCTACATCATCTGTACGCCTAACCTTGTATCGCTAATTTTTATTTTTGGTAATTCAAGAAATGAACTTTATCTTTGAAACAAATAGGCAAGTTACGTATTGCCAAGTGGTAAGATAAGGCTGAAATAGACGAACAAAGACGACCCATGAAGTACCAGAACATCAGAGAAGAAGAACTGAAAAACAAAATAGCACAGGACTATTTTTGGCTATACGACTGCACCAAAATCATAGGCAACGTGGACTTTTGTGTGTGTATGCACCAGAGCCAAAAAGAGTTATCAGAGCAGGAATCTCTCCTTTGGGCAGAGGCAAAAAAAGGCACAGCAGATATTTACAAATCCATAGTTCAGCTCATACTTACCATAGGCAAGGCAAGAACTTTTGACAAATTTTTGCCACCCGCCATGTTGGGTGCGTTTGATGGGGAAAAAATTGCCTTCATTCCCTACAACCAAATACAAGAAGTCTTTTACCTCAACGACTTCAATTGGAACGTAACTCCTTCAAACCATGATACGAAGGAGTTTAAACTTATCCACGAGAAAGTAAAAACAGTAATTGAAACCCAAGCACTCCTCTTTGATTTCCTAAATGATGACCGAGAACTCAAAAAGTTCATCAAAGAAAATTTTATAGTTGGCAAATTTGGTTTGACTAAAACCAGAATTGACAAAAACAACTTTATGGTTATTTATAATAAATGGTTGCAAACTGTAAAGCCTACTATTGCTGTAAATTGGGAACTTGCTAAGAAAAAAGGTATCATAGATGGCGATTTTTATTTGGCTGATTTGCTTTCGCATGAAAATAATACGTTGAGAGAAAAACTTTTTGTTTTGCTTAAAAAAGATTATTACGAGTTTGACAGAGAGCTTGATGAAGCAGGTATATTTAGTAGTAAACGAACACAATTTACAGATAAGCAAGTTGCTCATACGCAGTTTTGGAATAAATATGAACGCCCTCCCAAAGAAGAATACTGGGATTATATTGTGGAGCGCAGAGATTTGCTCGTTCCCCAAGACGTAAGAGAGCGCAAAGGCAGTTTCTTTACACCCCAAATTTGGGTAGAACTTTCCCAAAAGTACCTCACAGACGTATTGGGCGAAAACTGGCAAGATGAATATTACGTGTGGGACTGCGCCGCAGGAACGGGCAACTTGCTTGCTGGACTTACCAACAAATATCATATTTGGGCTTCTACTCTTGACAAGCAAGACGTAGAAGTGATGAGAGACCGCATTAAAAACGGTGCAAAGTTACATGGCCGAATGCTTCGATAAGCAACACCATGCAGTAATAAAACGACTGAAGCGAAACGCAGATATATTGTCAGAAGCCGCACCAGTCCTAATTCTAACACTCCAAGCAAGCAGCGTTACAACAACACTTGCAATGCAGACGCTAAATGTACTGTACTGTAGTACAAGTACAACTTGGTAGGTTGGTGCTACAGTTGCAAGTGGCAACACAACAACACGCGCTTGTTAACAATGAGTCATTTCACCTAAACGATCAAACAAATTTCTCGTCGATGCACGGAATACATGACATTCTGTCCATGCGAACGGACTGAACGAAACGCGATTTACATTGAACTGGTTCAAAATCAAAGTACGCCATAGCGTCTGGATGGAAATTCTTTTAACATGGGCCCATAGCTGCCAACATCATTAGTAACACATGCAAATTGCATCGGGGAGGGGGATTGCGAACGTCATCAAGCACTCACGTACAGTAGAATATACGACAGACACAATTGCTGCAAAAGAGAACGAGACGCAAAATATTTTCCGAAATGCCATAATGTGCACTGTGTTCGGCGTGCTTGCTTAGGTATCTGTAAGTAATAGCATTTTATGAAAATTACTTCCTACAGGAAACTGCATTCGATGCCATCAAACACACTTTGAACTACTTTCTTGGAGAGCACTCATCTATAGTACCGATCGTCTGCTACCGTTCTTCGACTGGCGTCGCCCTCTATCTGAGACAGAGAATTCGGTGAAATACTTCACCAGCGAGAGAGGTACTGTATTTCCACTACAACATCGGAATCTGTCACCACCAGTTCACCGGATGCAGTCAATAACATATAAAAGTGAATATGCCGTTTGCCAGATTTAATGAGAATTCGTAACAAACAATACACCCCAAACTAGATTCGCTCTGCATGGTAAAAAACCCTGCAATGAAGATGACGCAACTAAGTACAGAAAGCGAACTTACGAAGCCTGTTGCCGATGCAGGGGATGCTGG
>JALOMS010000285.1 GCA_025455345.1 Thermoflexibacter sp.
CACAAACAGGTGAAGTTAATTTTTTAAAACTTCTTGCTACTATCTTGGCGAGTATCAAAAAAATTGAGCAGGGTGATATTTTCTACTTTGACTTTCAAGCGATAGAATAGACGAGTTTGCGCTATACCCATTGTGCGTGTTTGCGTTTTGCTTCTTCATGAGTAATTAGATTTGCTTCCTCTTCGCTTTCTTCATAGCTTTCCAAGACTTCATTTTGTTGGGAAGCAGAAAGTGTATGCCAAAGTTGCCCTTCTTCTGCCCTGCTAAACCAAAGCAAGGCATTATAAAATTGTTGCAAAATAATTTCGTCTTCTATCTTTGTCAGAAGTAGTTGTATATTATTGCGAACTATCGTTAAGTCTGTCATCGTCTATTTTTTGATAATCAAAGTTAAAAAAATTACATTGAAAAGCAAAATTTGAGGGCAATTTTGCCTTTGATACTTCGCCCTTGCGAATATTTTTTCATCTGCAAGCCTTGTGCATTGTTAATATGGTGATAGTTTCTAAAAACCATCATTTAGGTTTCTCAAAACCGTTCTTGCTTAGTAATCGGTTTTGAGAAAGCGAAATGTCGCACCGCAATTTGTCAGTTAGAGTAATTGACGGCGCGGAAGGGTATTTTTCATAGCAAAAGTTGTTTGTGTCCTCACAAACAACAGCGTAGGTTTAAAATACATCTTACTTACGCCTCCACTTCCACCTCAAAACCAAACTCCTGCCACACTTGCGATAGCCAAGCATTGAGGCGTTCATCAGTGAGTTCTGCCTGATTGTCTTCGTCAAGGGCAAGCCCAAGGAAGTAACCATCTCTTTCTCCCTTCGAGGCAGTGTGTTCGTAGCCTTCATTCGCCCAAAGTCCATGCAAATCAGCACCTTGCGCCGTAACTGCGTCTGCGATTACGCCTACTGCGTCTAAGTAATATTCCGCGTAGCCATACTGGTCGCCCAAGCCGTAGATTGCCACTTTTTTCCCCGAAAAGTCTAATTTGCTTAATGTGGGGAGGTTAGTTTCCCAGTCTGCTTGCAACTGCCCATCATACCAAGTAGGCGCACCAAAAATAATATACTCATAATCAAGCACTTTACTGGGTTTGGTGTCCACCAAGTTGTGCAAATCAATATTTTCTGTGCCTACTAAATCTGCAATTTTCTCGGCAACTTCTTTGGTTTTTCCTGTATCAGAACCGTAAAATAATCCAATTTTCATGTTATTAATTCAGTTTTTTATTTTTTTTATTGTTAGTTGTTAATTGCTTGTTGTTGGTTGTTGGTTGTTAGTTGTTGATTGTTTTTGAATAGTTAGATAGCTGAATAGATAAATAGTTAGCATACACAACTATATAGCTATCGAACTATACAACCATTTTGTATTTTCATTCCAGATTTTGTATTTCATTGATAACTGTTTACTGGTAACTGATAATTGTTCACTGTTTTTTGCTCAAATCTACATTATGGAATAAGAAAGCCCTGATAGTGTGCGTGTTATAATACGTATTTCCTGAACTTAACTGCTGAAAGACGTTCATATATCCCAACTGCAAATGCGTATGCGAAGAAAGTTGATAGCCCAAACCCACAAATGCCCTGTTTTGGTCGAAAGTATTGTAAGTAATCTCTTTTCCAAAGTTCAGGTGAATCTCATTGTTTAGTATAAAAAAGATACTATTAGGTTCAAAATTCTTCTTCGTCAAAGCAACAAACATGGCAAAGTTGTAGCGAAAACGGTGATTAAAATTGTATCCTTCGCCAAGCTCATCATCATTTTTAATTTTTTGCCTGTACCTTTGCTCTGTGCGTAACCACTGCATAATTTTGATTTTCTTTGAGTTAGTATGCCACTGCACTTGTTGCCAAGGGCGGTGTTCGGGTTGCGAAATATTTTGATGACCTGTGGCAGGAAAGTGATTTATGTATGCATAACCTGCTGTGAGTTTCACATGGTCGTTTACGTAATAAGTCAAACCCACTCGCCCCATGCCCAATCCCCATTTCCCCACAAAATTATCTGTGCGCCTCAAATGCACATCTGCCCAAAAACCCCACCTTTTTGTAAGTTTTGTTTGGTTAAAATATCCCAGCCAAAGTTGCTCTCTTTCAATGATTTGCTTCTGATTTTGAGCAAAAATAGATGGTGAAATTAGTAGGAGGAAATGCAATACAATCAGCTTTTTCATTGCTAAAATGATATTTTATTTAAAATTCTTTATTTCAAATTTTGTATTTTACTGATATTTGAATAGTTAGATAGTTAAATAGATAAATAGTTAGAATACAACTATATAGCTATCAAGTTATTCAACTATTTTATTTTGTATTTCATTCCAGATTCCAGATTTTGTATTTCATTGATTACTGGTAACTGATTACTGTTCACTGGCAACTAAACCTTGCGTTAATTCATTCAATTTCTTGACTTTATACTCAAAATCGCCTGAAAGTTGATTCCTGAATTTTTGCAAGTTTGCTATCAGTTCGTCCAATTCTTCGGGCAGACTTTCCTCTAAAATTTCCCTGAATCGCTTGGCAAAAGTGGGCGACTTGCCGTTGGTGGAAATTGCAATTTTCAAATCGCCTTTGGTAACAATGCTTCCCAAATAAAAGTCGCACAGGTCGGGCGTATCTGCCACATTCACCACGAGATTGCGCCGCTTTGCCTCTTGCCAGATTTGGTAGTTCAGCAGTTTGTCTTCTGTTGCCACAATTAACGCCTGAAAGCCGTCTAAGTCTGCATTATCAAACTTCCTTTTCTTGATTTTAAGGTGATAATTCTCCTGATAATCAAGGATTTCTTCTTTAATTTCAGGAGCTATCAAAGTAACCACCGCATTAGGGCTGGACTTGAACATGAGCGACACCTTTTCCAAGGCAACGTTGCCGCCGCCCACCACCAAAATAGGTACTTTGTCCAACTTTAAAAATATAGGATATAATAAATTGCTCATAAAAGTTTTGATGTTTCTTGTTCAACGTTTTAGGCTCATTCATCTAATAATGTCGTTTCTAAAATCACTTTGAACTTCCTTAGAATGGAAATGATTTGTAACAAATCCTCCTCATTGGTAGAGTCGTAAATGGTGCTAACTGCGTATTTTTTGCCTTCCATGACTACAAATTGCCAGCTTCTACCCGTAACTACTGCGCCATAAAGCGGTTTTTCGTATTTCTTATTGCTTTCTTTGTGTTTCTCTTGTGCTATTAGAAAAGCCTCAATCAGTTGCGCCATGGGTTCTGGTGGGCTTTTTTTGCTCCTTTTATATTCCTGAAAATGAAAATAAGGCGTTTGTGCTATATCTCCAATTCCCTTGGCAATCATAAAATCGCTTTCTGTTTGCAAATAAATATCCTGCACAGTGGCAGAAATTTCCTTGTCATAAAAACTTTCATAGCGATTTTTGTCATCTTCTAAGCGCACCAATACAGAAAGCAAGGGAGAAATAAAGCGCATTTTCAGTGTTTCCTCATTCCAAAAATCCGCGCCTTTCTTTGCCAAAAGTAACATTTGCTCAAAGAAAGAACGCTCATATTCAACCAAATGAGGTTCTCCCACAGAAAGCCACTCTGCCAATAAAGGGAATGAATTATCCGTTCTTTCCAATCCAAATGTTAAGATTAACTCATCTTCTGACCAAATGCGTTCTTTTTTCTTTGCCATATTTTTTATGATTTAGTAGGCAAATATAACCATTTATGCCGTTTTTTTCTTGTAATAGCCTACTTTTTACCAAGGTCCTGGATACCCCCCACTTAGGTTTTTCATGAAAAAATTATCTACCTTGTAGTTACCTTGCTCATCAGCTACTACATCTAAGACAATGTTAATCAGGTGGTTATCTTTCTCAAAATTGCAATCAATTCCTACGCGTAGTAAGGAAGAGCCGTCAATAATATTACTACTTTGGTTGGTAGCTACAACCTCCCATTTATAGAGTTTTCCTTGCTCTTTTTGAAGTCTTTGATAATTGGCTTGGTAATTTGTCAAAGTATATTTGGCTTTATATGCGTCAGTCGTGAATTTTTGATACGCCTCCTCTGCTTTTCCTTCGGAAATCAGTGTAAAATAAGGAGTTACCAATTTTTGATTAAGTTCTTCCCTAAATGCAACCGTTTTTTGATAGCTCTGATACAAACCAAAAATTACTACGGCTAATCCAGCTAAAATAAGCCACCCATAGCCTTTGTAAATGCCTAAAACCAATAACAAAATGCCTATTACAATGATGAGTATAATTTGGATAGTGGACATGATTGTAAAATTTTATAGTGGAACAAATAGATTCATTCCTAAAATTACAAGTTTTTCCCATTTATCCCAATTTTATTCCCTACATCTGATTTAAAAGAGCCACCGCTTTCTTCTGATTCACAAAAAACTCCACCGTTTCGCCAATGACGATAATCGCAGGTGCGCCAACTTCCTCTTGTTTTGCCAAACTCACCAAGTCTTGTACCCTTCCTGCCACGACCTTTTCGTTGGGAAGCGTTCCGTTTTGCACGATTACCGCAGGCAAATCTCCCTTTGCATTGTCTTGATAGACTTCTACGATTTTTTCTAATTTGTGTAATCCCATTAATATTATCACTGTTTCGTTGGATTTAGCTACGTTGTTGATGTCTTCATTGAGTTCGTTGTCAGAGGTAGTTGCGGTCATGACGCGAAAGCCTCTGCTGATATTTCGTTGAGTAAGAGGGATTTGCAACTGCGAAGTGATTGCCGTAGCAGAAGAAAGCCCCGCAATAACCTCCACAGGAATCCCAAAACTCTCCGCCGCTTCTATTTCTTCGGTTGCGCGCCCAAACACGAAAGGGTCGCCGCCTTTTAGCCTCACCACATGACCATATTGGAAGGCATGAGAGATAATAATTTGATTGATTTCTTCTTGTTTAAAAGACTGATAACCAGCACGTTTTCCTACAAAAAGTTTCACTGCTCTTTGCGGCGCATAAATTAGCAATTCTTCGCTAATCAATGCGTCATACAGCACTACATCTGCGTCTGCGATTGCCTTTAAGCCTTTTACTGTTATCAAATCGGGGTCGCCAGGTCCCGCGCCTACTAATGTTAATTTTGGTGTTACTTTCATATTTTTTGTTTGTTTTTAATAGTTATATAGTTTGATAGTTAGATAGTTGATTGTTAGTTGTTGGTTGTTTAAAATACAAATAGTTGAATAGCTTAATAGTTAAATAGTTAGCTGTTGTTTTTTTCAAACCTGTATTTTTAACCTTGAACTGTAAACAAGGAACAACGAACTTGTATTTAAACTGTATTCCATTAGTAATTAATCATTTATAATTAGTTATTAGAATAACCTTGTTCCGTGCCTACGGCACTTTTTAAAATTCATATTTCCTCTTTTTCTACAAAGCTGTCGTGCCTACGGCACTAAAAGTCAATTTCAATCATTTCAAACTTGTATTTTAAATTGTATTTTATTAGTAATTAAAATAATTTGGCTGAAAATCGGCAGTAGCTTTGTCCATTAGCGGTTTCCGTGCTGTACGGGCTACGCTTCGCTACGGTTTTTGCATTTTCCCAAACGCACAAATCCAACGCACAAATGCAAAGAACTTCCCCTTCCATCACGGCAGTTTCCAAAGACCTTAGCTTTATCCAACTGCACCTATTTTAAGTTTCGTGCCTAACGGCACTGAAAGACATGGTGTATTTTCCTTTCTACAAAGCTGTCGTATCCACAGTGGAACTGCTACGGTACTAAAAGTCAATTTCAACCATTTCAAACCTGTATTTTTAACCCGAATTTCTAACGATTTCAAACCGTTTTCAAACCTGTATTTAAAATTGTATTTCATTCATAATTCATAATTAATAACTCATAACTGCTTTCTATACTCCCTCGCCTTTGCCAAAAACGCCTTCGCTTGTTTGATGTAATTACTTACAAATGAATAGGTTGGTATTTGTTGATTGATTTGCAGTGCCAAGTCGGAAAAAGTAATTGTTTGTGTTTGTAAACGATTGGCAGGGTCTTCGACCACTGACAACGTTATTTTTCCTCCGCCGTTGTCAGTGTCCCCACTGACAACTCCTTGCAAAATTATTTTTCCTGTTTGGACAAACTCTCTATCAAACCCGTCAATGATACTTTGGTGCGAATTGGTCTTTGCTTCTATGCTGATTAACAGTGCCTTGGCAGTATAAATCAGTGCATTGTAAGCATGATAAAGCGAATCAGAAAGTTGTCCGTTGTCAAGGGTAAGTTCCGCAGTTTCTATTTTTTCATCTACTTCCACAAACAAGGTCGCAATCAAGTCGATAATCACGCCCGCGCACTCGCCTACGCCCACTGCTTTTTGATAAGCGTCTTCGTTGCCCCAGTCTATCAGTTCGTCATCAGTTACGTTGGTCGTATCTGCAAAAGGAGCTAAGAGCGTGAGGAAATACTTTT
>JALOMS010000286.1 GCA_025455345.1 Thermoflexibacter sp.
GTCCCAATGGGACTTTAATACAAAGAACGCTTAGAAAAGTTAAATTACTTAATGATTATTATGACTTGTATAATAGTTATAGTGAATATAAGAAGCATGGAAAATAGCAACATCTTCCCCCTTTACAGTTGCTTTCCCACCTCTAAGACCCACTCCTCACACGCTAAAAGCATATCCTACTCACTACGTAAACGCTTCAGAGGATTTGCCACTGTTGTTTTGATGAGTAATAGCCAAATGAGCAATTCGCGCACTTATCTGTAAAATATTGCCTTCTTGCCCTTTGCGATTGCAGGAAAAAATCCTTATTTTTGAGGTAGTATTCAATTTTTCCTTTACAGATTTTATACAATGGAAATAAATGTAGGTTTTAAGTAATAAACGTAAGGGTTGCAGGTATAGAAATGTTGGCGGTAAGGCTAAGTATAAAATAACGGAAGTAAAAATAAGAACAAACTAAAAATTGAGAGTATTTGTGTAATGCCAAATTTAAGTAAAACATACTTGTTTAGAATGACACATATTGAGAATATTCCGCATATTCTGCAAAATGGTGTCACACATTCAACTTCGGCAAATGCAAATCCTAATTTTGTTGCTATTGGGGATAGTAGTTTGATTTCTACACGTAATAGTTTTTTATTGGACAATGGTAAGTTATTAGGAGATTACATTCCCTTTTATTTTGGGTACAGAATGCCAATGCTCTATGTTGTTCAAAAAGGTTTTAATATGGTTGCGCCAACCCCAGCAGAAAACATTGTTTATTGTGTTAGTTCTGTTCAAAAGATTATAGATTTGAAATTGGATTTTGTTTTTACAGATGGTCACGCTGTTGATAGTTTTAGTTCTCAATACACAAAGGAAGATGTTCAAAATATTGATAGTCTAATAGACAAAAATGCTATCAATGCGAAATATTGGAAAGACGAAAATGACCTTGATTTAAAACGTAAGAAAGAGGCAGAGTTTTTGGTCTTAGGCGATATTGCACCTGATGGAGTTTTAGGTTATGTTACTTACAAGGATAATGCAAAAAAACGACTCATTGACTTTGGAGCGGACGCCTCTAAAGTAGTTGTTAAACCCGAATACTATTTTTAAATTATGATACATTACAAAGTAGGCAACTTATTAGAAAGCGAAGCAGAGGCTTGGGTAAATACCGTGAATACCGTTGGTGTAATGGGTAAAGGCATTGCCTTGCAGTTTAAAAATATGTTTCCCAACAACTTCAAGCAGTATGCTGATGCTTGTAAAAATAAGGAATTAACCATTGGAAAGTTATTAGTAACAGAAGACAAATCACTATTATTAGGTAAAAAAATGATTATCAATTTTCCTACAAAAACTAATTGGCGATTGCCCTCTGAATATTCATATATTGAAGCTGGATTAAGGGAACTTGTAAATATTATTAAAGAAAAAAATATAAAGTCAATAGCCATTCCACCACTTGGTGCAGGAAATGGAGGTTTAATTTGGAACGAAGTCAAACAGATTTTGGAAAAATATTTAGCAGATATTGACTGCGATATCTATATTTATGAACCAAATGCTATCATACAAGAAGTCATAAAAAAAGAAAGAGTAAAATTAACCCCAGCAAGAGCAATGTTGCTCTCTGTATTGTATGATTTAGTTCGTAATGGTGAATTTGTATCTGAGTTTGCCTCAGAAAAAATTGCTTATTTCCTACAACGGTTTGGTGCAAAAGATACCTTTAAGTTGGAGTTTCAACCAAATTTCTATGGACCCTATTCAGGTAAAGTAAAACACGTTTTATATTATTTGAATGGAAGTTACATCATAGGGTATAGTTCAAAAGATAAAAAACCTTTTGAAGACTTGGAGTTAATTCCCGATGGTGAAATAGAAGTAAACTATTTTTTAAATAAACCTGAAAATGAAAAATACAAAAATATTGTAGAAAAAACTAAATTGTTTTTAGCAGGATTTTATTCATCATTTGCGTTAGAGTTAATTTCAACAGTAGATTTTATTGTTTCGGAAAAGAAAGCTGACACAGAAGAAAAGATTATCAAAGAATTAGAAAGTTGGAGTGATAGAAAAAAAACCCTATTTACCAACCAAAAATTTATCCAAATAGCACTTAATAACTTAAATTCATATCTAAACTAAAAAAAAGCCTGAATCACCAGTATTATGTTTGCGAAAAGTCGGGCAGAAATACTAAATTGAACTTTTATGATTTCTATTCATTTTTATAATTTTGGAAAGTTTAGCACTTTCAAATTCCCCACCATCGCCAATACGTAAACCCTTAGCCGTTATCATAAGACGACTACCAAACAAACAATGATTGACCAAATACAAAACAAGTGAACAAAGAAGACATTAATACGATTGACATCTCAACTTTTGACAGCCCAATGGTGGAAATACCAAGCGGAAAAGTTGAATTGAGAGACGACAGAACAAAAGAGAGATGGACTGTGGAGATAAAACCGATTTTGCTTGCCAAATTTCCAGTAACACAAGCATTATATTTTGCAGTTACCAATGAAGACCCAAGCACCATCAAAGGTAACAGACACCCTGTTGAAACAGTTACTTGGAAAGAGGCTGTGAGTTTTTGCAATAAATTATCAATCCTATCGGGACTAAATCCTTGTTATCAAATGAAAGAAGATGGTGAAGAAATTTCATTTGACATCACCACAAATGGATTTCGCTTACCGACCGAGGCAGAATGGGAATATGCCTGCAAAGCTGGGACAGCAGGAATTAGATACGGCGATATAAATAGTGTTGCTTGGTTCAAAGACAACTCGTCAATGACTACGCATATCGTTGGGCAAAAAGAACCCAACCCATGGGGGCTTTACGATATGCTTGGCAACGTATGGGAATGGTGTTCGGACATTTACAATGAAACAGTTTATGGCTCATACCGAATTTTCAGAGGTGGTGGTTGGGCTGACGAAGAGCGAAGTGTAATGGCAACAACTCGGAGAAGGAGTCATCCGTTAAAATTTAAAATTGACGACCTTGGATTTAGAATTGCAAGAAACCAAACAGAAAAAACAACGAACCGCTAACAGGTTTTTTGTGCAAGGCTGAAAGTTTGTACTTCTAATCTCACTCAAACACAAAGCCTTGTTCGTTAGCGGTCAGTTTATCAAAAATTATACAAAATAAAAACTTAAAATAATGAAATTACATTCAACAAACTACTTTGATACTTTTATAGAAGTTGCAGAAGACACGAAAGTGGACTGCGGAACAAGACCACCAAGCAAGGAAAGCAAAACGGTAGCTGAAATGCAGTATGAGTTACTTTCTAAAAATCCTTACGAGTACACCTCTGATGATATTTTCTTTCAAATTTATGCCGAAAGAAACGATTTGACAGAAGCAGAATACGAAAAAGCACGAGAACAATTTTTTTCCAAAGGACAGCCTTGTTTCCGCGCTTCCCCTTTGACAAAAACTTATGGGTTTGGTATTCACAGCAACAGCGAAGGGAGAATCGCACTCTTCGGAATGGAAACCCAAGAGTACCAAGATTTTTTGGCAGACAAGAACATAAAAAAAATTAAAGCAATGAAATCAAGCAAATAATAAGGTTTATGAATATACTGGCAGAAATAAACTGGCTTGCAATAGTTGTTGGGACGATTGCTTACTGTGCCTTTTGTGGCATTTGGCACAGACCGTTTGCCTTTGGTAAAAAATGGGAAGAAGCAATGGGCTTCCAAAGACCAGCGCATTGGAAAGAAACAAATATTTACTACATAGTTCCGCTCATTGCCTGTTTAGTTACAACAGTTTCAATTGCTGTTCTACTAAAATTAACCAATGCAAGTTCTTTTAATGACGCATTGTCTGTTGGGATTCTAACAGGATTTGGAATTGGAATGGCAATAGTATTTACAACGGCTATTATTCCTACCATGAAAAAGCCCTTGACATTTGGTGCAATCACAGGGACAGCACAAGCCTTGGGAATAACGATAGTAACGCTAATAATCTATGCAATTTCAAAATAGATAGAAGAAAAGCCAACTTGTACTTTGTGATTGCAGGAAAAAATCCTTATTTTTATCCTTTGCAGTTTTATAAAATGTGAATGGACAGCTATTTTAAACCGAAAAAATTTGAATATTATCGTAAAAATACCATTTACGAATTTCTTGGTATTAAACTCTACAAAAAATACTTGCCAACAACAGGTGATATTGCAAGAAAATACAGAAATATCATTCAGATTAAACTTAGTAAATCCAATAGAATAGATGAATTGTATAGATACGAAAAACAAACAAGAAATTACGAATTACGACATATTGTTGGACTCATTGGATTTATCGCCTTGTTTTTTATTATTGACAAAAAATTGAGTTATTTTGACATAGTATTTCTAACAGTATTAAATCTTTATATTAATATTTATCCTATTTTTTTACAGCGATATAACAGAATACGAATTATTAAAGTTTTATTGAACAATGGTCGAAAAAGCCCCTATGACAAATAAGACAGCCACCAACATTGATTTAGCGAAGGACTCCCTGTGAAAAGCGTAGCTGAGTTGATAATTTGTAAGGAAATGATTTTTATCTACATTTGTGCTTGCGTGAAGTGCAGTGCTTTGAATCTGCGCCAAGCCTTTTCCGTAGTATGGACATTGTAAAAAGAAATAAAGAAAATACCACAAATGAAAATTCCAGAAGACAAACAAAATTTATTAGACAACATTACGGCAGAACTGAAACTCATTGACGGAGTGAAAGCAATTGTACTTGGAGGCTCCTATGCAGTCGGGAAAGCAACCGAAAGCTCTGACCTTGACATTGGGATATATTACTCCGAACAAAATCCATTTGACATAGAAAAAATAAGAGCTATCGCTAAAAAATATGCTAATAACGAGCAACCAACGGTTACTGGTTTTTACGAATGGGGACCTTGGGTGAATGGTGGTGCTTGGATAAATACAACAAATGGTGAAGTGGACTTGCTCTACAAAAACATTGAGCAAATTACAAGAACTGTTGAAAATACAAAAAACGGCATTTGGGAAAATAGCTATGAGCAACAACCACCTTATGGATTTTCGTCTGTCATTTTCCTTGCGGAAATACATAGTAGTCTTCCGCTTTATGACCCTGCTCACGTGATTAAAAAACTGAAAGAAAGCGTAAAGCAATATCCTCAGAAGTTGAAACAATCCCTTATTCAACAATCCCTATGGTCGGCAGAATTTACGATTTGGCAAGCAGAAAAATTTGCCAACAAAGCGGATATGTACAATACGATTGGTTGCTTGACAAGAGCCATGAATAATATTGTTTCAACACTTTTTGCTTTAAATGAAATCTATCCAATGGGCGACAAAAGAGCGATAGAAATGATAGAAAATGAAAGAATTAAGCCCATTGACCTCACCGACAAAATCAATGCAATTTTAAGTTGCCACAAAGACTCATTAGCAAACAATGTTAAACTTTTAAAATCTTTATTTAACGAAATCGTGGAACTTGCAAGTGGACAATACAAGCCCTACTACCAACTGTAATAGTAAAATGAGCAATTCACATATTTATCTGTAAAAAAATGCCTTTTTGCTTTTTGCGATTATAGAGGGAAATCCTTATTTTTAGATATTATTTCAATTTTTTCCTTGCAGGTTTGTAGAATGGAAATAAATGCAAAGGTTGTGTGTGTGGAGGTTTTAGCAGTCATTGTAAAAAAACAACAGTCAAACTTTTAAAAGAATAAAAGGTGGATAAATCAATCAAAGAAATATTATGGAATCAATTTGGAGCAAGCATTGATATGCTGATAAATGCCATCTCAAATAGTCCTGATAACTATTTTACAACTCATAGACGATTTTATTATATTGCTTTTCATAGTACAATTTTTTTAGACTATTATTTGACACTTCCACCAAGCAACTTTTCACCACAGCTTTCCTTTACTCAAAAAGAAGCTAAGAACAGACCCAAAGAAGCAATTGATGATTTGATACCTGACAAAATCTACGACAAACAAGAAATACTGGAATATATCAAACAAAGCCGAGAAAAGTGCAAACAAATAATTTATGCTCTTACTGATGAAAAATTAAATGAAAGGTTCAAAGAAGGAGATGAGCCAAATGATATGGATTATCCCATTTTGGAAATTCTACTTTACAATATGCGACATACCCAACATCATACTGCACAACTAAATATGCTACTACGACAAGATATTGACAAACACATGGAGTGGTCATTCAGAGCAGGAGACATTGATAGTGAACAATAAAGCTCTTACTGGTGCAAGCGTAACACTTGCACCTAAAAAGATTCAAGGCTCAGCCTTGAACCAGTAAAATACGCCCTCACACGCTAAAAGCGTATGTTACTCACTCCGCAAACTCTTCACAG
>JALOMS010000287.1 GCA_025455345.1 Thermoflexibacter sp.
TACACTTCCCAAATAGCTGGGCAAATTTTTCCTTATATTCCTTTTTCTGGATTTTAGACGTTTCTCCGTTTACTTTGATATAATAAGATTTGTCTTCTCGTCCTGCCAGCGTAATCCCTCCAATGCCTGCACCCATCGTTTCTTTGGCATATACATCGTGGTATATGATTATCTTGGTGGAAAAATCAGGATTGAGCATTTGTAAAAGCATATTTATACCCTCTACATTCTCAGAAAAGAAATAAATCATTTCCCTATTGTACGAATGTTGGTTGGTTTTCTTTGACTTATCTATAGACTTATTGGCATCACCGAAAGCACCCCATTTGCCTAAATCGGAAGGGGGCATCGCTACAATCTTGATGTCTTCTGCCATGTATTCTGTCTTTTTGCCTTCTGCATCTTTACCTATTACTGATATTATGGCTTTTTGCTTGTTTTTGTAGCGCATCCCTACAAAAAAGAATTTTACCGTATCCCCATTGCTTTTTATCAGATAGCTTTCCTTTTTATAAGAAAAGTGATTGATAGGTGGGAGGAGCTGTTGGGCAGAAGCCTCTAAGTACAGTAAAAGAATGACAATAAATAATAAATTTTTCATTGTTTTGGATTTAGAATAATTTTAGAAATGGATGATTTTACCCAAGTTTTAATAGCGAGTTAAAAGTTTAAAAATGAATAAGATAGTAAAGTTTAAGATTTTGAAATTCCTCCTAATAATAGCTTATAGATTTCTACTTAGAAACCATATCTACCAACCATAATATAAAGCCAATAGTAAGGACTAATCCTCCTAAAGACCAAAGCAAAGCCCCAATAGTTCCAGAAACTAAATACCAGATAACAATACCAACCAAGAGAGTAATACCACCTGCAATCATCAATTTTCTGCCAGTATCTCCAAGGTCTTGCGCCTTTTGCTTGTCCTTGATTTTCTGGATTTTTTTTACATCATTCTTTGCTTCTGCCTTAGCAAGCTGTTTGGCTAATTTTTCTTCTTTTTTGATAGCCTTCTCTTCTGCTTTTTTGATGAGCCATTGTCCTGTTTTTGAGTTTAGGAATTTCTGAGCCTTCTTAGTCTTTTCTAATTGACTCATTTCCTCTTGTGTTGGTTGATTTGTATTATTGTCCTTGCTTACAGGAGCATTTACAAAACTTGAGAAACTGAAAAATAAAACAAATAGCCCTAATGTTAAAAAAAATGTTTTTTTCATGATTTTCTTTAGTTTAAAAATTGAGTGAAAAAGTTTTAATTAAAATATTTATAGTGAATCTATAAATGCTACAAAAAATAACAAATACAAACTTATGTAATAGATTGATGCGAAAAATCATCAATATTGACTATTTTGCTTTCAGACCTATACATTTTATCTTACCAGATAGTCCACTGATAGACTATTATTCCATCTTCTTTGTGAGGCGTATAAAGCTCATTTTTGATGGCGTAAGTGAGCATTTCGTAGCGACTTTCTAACTCGAGTTTGCTCAAAATATTACGAATATGAGCCGCTACTGTATGAGGAGAGAGGTTAAGTATGTCTCCTATCTGCTCATTAGTTTTTATCTGATTTTCTACTAAAATCTTAAAAACATCACGTTCTCTGGCTGTCAATCTTGAATGTTTCATTTTTATCTTCTTGTTTGATTGATTATTAATCAACTATTGAAAGTTTTCATAGCTGGTTTAGACAATGAGCTATGCGCTATTTTTTAATTTTTGCTTTTTAGAGCATATTCGAGTAATTTGATGAAAGAAACACCATTTTTCTGGGCAATCTGATATAGTTTTTGAATGGGACTCATCGCATCTTGGTTCATCTTAGCATTATGGTCTTTGCTTAGGACTTCTTCTATTTCATCAATGATGCCCATTCCTTTCGCTGGTCTTTCAAGAAAAGCTACTCTGATTCGCTTTTCTTCCATATCTCCTTTTTCATTTCTTACCTTACATGGAAGATTGAGGTATAGGGGTTTCATTTCTGCGTTTTTTTGCCATCTATTGGCTTCATAACTATCTTGGGCTACTCCTATTCCTTCCCTATATATCCTGATAAGCTTTCTCATTGCTTCTACTTTCCCCCTGATAGCCGACTGATAGTACCATTTGGCAGCCAAAGTAGGGTCTGCTTTTAGTTGAGCATTACCATTTTCATAGACTTCAGCTAAGGCAAATTTGCTATCAATACTATTAGATTCAGCTCCTATCTTATACCACTGCACTGCCTCTGGGTCGTTCCGTTGGAGTCCTCCATAATTATTTGCATAAAACTCTGCAAGTCGTACCTGCGCCACTTTGTTTCCGTATTTGGCGGCTCGCTTATACATATCTGCCGCCAGACTTAGGTCTTTTTCTATACCATCGCCTCCTGTTTCGTACAAAATTCCCAAGTTGCACAGTGCATAAGCCTCATTTTTAGTTGCGGCTAACTCATACCACTTTTTAGCTTCTTTGAGATTTTTAGTAACTCCATTGCCATTGTGATACATTGTCCCTAAGCTATTTTGAGCGTCTATGTATCCTTGTTCTGCGGCTTTTCTGAGCCAGTACACCGCTTCGTTATTATCTTTTGGCTTGCCCGTGCCGTAGAGATACATATTGGCGATTTGGTAGTAGGCTGTTACATTTCCGAGGTCTGCGGCTTTTTTGTAATTTTCAAAAGCTTTCTCGAAGTCTTTCTGCTGACCAAATTGATAAGCTTCCCCCAAACTTAGGTATGCCAAATCATATTCTTTTGCAGTTGCTTTTTCATACCATTTTATACCTTCTGCCTCGTTTTTGGTGATGCCTTCTCCATAGAAATAATGAATACCTACATTGCGTATAGCAGGAACATACCCTTTCTCGGCTGCAGTTTCAAAGAATCTTAAGGCTTTGCTTGTATCAGACTTTACGCCATATCCGTAGAAGTAAAACCGCCCAAGTTGCGTCTGCGCTATAAAATCTCCTTCCTTGGCTAATTTTTCCAAGTTTGCAAGTGCTTTTTGGAAATATTCTTTGCCTTTGATAGAGTCCACTGCCTTGCCTTTACCTTCCAAATAATCCCAACCTATCTCAGCATTGGCAGATAAGTAGCCCATATCCACTGCTTTTTTGCTAAACTCATAGCCTTTATTTGGATTTTTTAGCATTTCTGTTCCTCTATAATATATTAATCCAATCATTGCCATGCCTTTTGCAGACCCCATCTCTGCCGCTTTTTCATACCAAGCTAATGCTTCTGTATTTTTCCAATCTAAGAGATATTTTTCTCCATTGTCTAAGTAAGTATTGATAGTATAGGTTTTCCAAACCCAATACCCGCCACTGCTTAAGGCTATCAAAGTGATTATAGCCAAGCCAATGATTAATTTTGATTTCATAAAATTTCTAAATTTTAAATTTTCCTAAATGAGATTTTATTGAGCATAAGCCACGATAAATCGATGCGTGGACTCGAAAT
Source organism: Thermoflexibacter sp. (assembly GCA_025455345.1). Taxonomy (GTDB): domain Bacteria; phylum Bacteroidota; class Bacteroidia; order Cytophagales; family Thermoflexibacteraceae; genus Thermoflexibacter. The sequence goes on from JALOMS010000287.1 coordinate 3,444, forward strand.
TTGGTGTTGCTGAAGCGTGATTTTTGATAACTATCTGCAAACGCCTTGTGGTAGCAGGAGTAAACTCTATAACAGCGAGCTTTGAGGTATCAGTATCTCTTCTTACTAAGGTCGTTCCATCTGCTTCATATAAATACAAATCAACATCACTCACAGAACCGTCATCACTGGACGCAACAATAATATATCTAAGTCCCGCATAAAATGTCCTGTAATCATAACCTGTATGTCCCTGTGATAAATTTACTTTCATTTGGTCGCCTACTGACCAACCCTTATCGGTGATTATTTTCAAGTATTGTACATATTCACAGCTTTGGGCATAAGTATCTGATAAACTAATAGCTAATACACATATACAAAATATAACTACAACTTTCTTTAGCATAACTTTACAATTTTGATACTGAGTGCTTACTCTAAAAATGGTTTTCAGCTTCCCCATTTATGATTTTGATAGCTTTCTTTTTTGATTGATTATCTTCTTTGATTATTTACTTGAGCAAATTAATGCAGATTAGTTAAGGAGAACTAAGGAAAAAGACAGGAACAAAAAAGGAATTTCTCTGAATTAAATAATACTTCTAAGATTTAAAACTTTGATTATTAATATCTTATATGTTTTTAAAAGAGCATAGCCTTAGAAGTAATACTCATAATAACTATGCTTCTTTTCTATACAGTTGGATATTTTATTTTTCAAATATTTGATTATCAATATTTTGAAAATCTATTATAAATTCCTACCAAATTCCTCTACTATTCCCTATTATGCTTGTCTTATTGGGGAATAGCTTTAAGGTTATACACCCAATTGATGTCGCTATAATCCACATAAAGCTGTAAAGTGCTTGTATCTGCTCGGCTGACCAATCTGACGCGGCATCTAATCCCTTTGGCATCTACACAAGAGAAGCTGTAAGTAGTATCGCCATCATTGTCCGTATTTTTACCGAGATTTTGGATTACATCATAGATTTGTGTTTGTTGGGAGTAGATAATTACTCTATCCTCGACAATATTGACCAACACATCTACGCTTTGCCATTTGCTCCACTGCGACCAGTAACCGTTGGATTCTGTTCTGTAACAGAAATCAGAAGTTCTAAATCTTACTTGTGCATTTACAAATTGTACACTTGTAATAAAGATGATGATGAACATTAACCTTTTCATGTTTTTACTTATTTGGTTTTAATAAAATTCTTTTTTTAAGTTACTTTTGATGATGTAAATATTTTATAATAAGCAAGTTAAGTCTTGAGGAGAACCTCATTAATTTTCGCTTGCTTTATGAGATAACTAACGGAGACTAATTAGAGCAGATGACAGAACTTTGAGGGAATATCAAAGGAATTGGGCTAATAAAAAGCCAAATGAGAAAATGAAAATAAGCTAATGTATTGAATATAAGGCAAATAAAAAGTATATTATTATCAATTTTAAACAGAAATAGGAATTCCTTCAAAATATTTTTCAAAAGATTAAATCGCATAAATATTTGATTATAAATGATTTAAAATGGAATTCCTAAAGAATACCAAGAAATCCTGCCAAATACTTGGAATTTGCAAATCTGATTTTTAAATTCGTTCACAGATATACTCAAAAACATATTTGCTATGCCTTACACTGAAATAATGACTCGCCAAGAGTGTTGGAATAGGCTTATGACCCTTGCAAAAAGACAAGAAGGTTGTCCGCCACGCTTATTCCCAAACAAAGATAGCCTCAAAGTAAGACTGACAAACGTTTTTGAAGAAGACTATAACAGTCATAATTATGAAATTTTGCGAAAAAAAGCCAATTTGCTTCAGGCAGACGAGCGAAAAAAACTCAAAGAAGGCTTAGCCCCAGAGCAGATGTGGCGCAAAATCAAAGAAGATATTGATGCCTATCTTCCAGACCCAGATACCATAGAAACAAACTTTACAAAATCTCAAACTACACCAAGAGAGAAATTCAAGAATTTCATTGCCATTGTCTATGGAAAAGCGGATAGCTTTGAAGACTACTACACAAAAACAAATCGCCCTCCTAAGGGCATAGAAGGAGTTTGGGTATCCATAGTCCGCAGTCATAATGGAGAAGAACTTTATTTTTCAGAAATCGAAATCATACCACAGGCAGAAAAAGAACATACTTATCATGTGGAAATGATAGGAAAAAACACCTTCAAAGGCACAGCCTTCCACACAGGAGGATGCTTGCAATTGTTATTCAATAATGGGAAGAAAGTATTATTATTATCATTTTTTGTCAGTCTGACCGAGTCCCCCATGCTTTTACAAGGCACATTTAGTGGAATTAGCTCTAAGGGAGTACCCATTGCGGGCTTAGAACTTCTGGTACGTCCTGCTTTACTGCCAGAAGTAAGCGTACCTCAAGCTATTCGCCTCAAAGGAGAAGCGGGAGAAAAAGCATGGGAAAACCTACCTCCTGCGCTAAAAAAGGTCTTCTATGACTTTAGCAAGTGCTATATGGTGATTGATAACCACAAAATTAATCACTTTGATTGGAGGGATTTGGAATAGTGGGAATACATAAAGTAAATACAACCATAAAACCATGCAATCATACGTCAAAATTTGGGTTCATACAGTTTTTAGCACCAAAAATAGACAACCCCTTATTAGCAGCAAGATAGAGGCAAAGGTGCATCAATTGCTCAAAGATGAACTAATAACAATGGGCTGTTTCGTACAGATAATCAATGGCATGGAAGACCATGTACACCTTTTGTTTTTGCTGAACAACCAAAAAAGTATTGCAGAAGTGATGAAAAACGTGAAAGGAGCGACTTCGCACACGATTAACCAAGAAAACATGACCCACGAAAAGTTTGCGTGGCAGGGCGGTTATGGGGCTCTTTCGGTGAGTGATAGACGGGTGGGAGAGGTAGAAAAATACATTAAAAATCAGCAACA
>JALOMS010000288.1 GCA_025455345.1 Thermoflexibacter sp.
TTTTAAAAAAGCTTCATTTCCTACTACTAATTGGAAACTAAAAGTAACCTGCTTTGCATTTTCCAAAGTTAGGAATAGGTCTTGGGCATATTTTTCTGCTTCTTCCTCGCTCATCATTCCCCAAAGCACCGCCAAATCTACCATTTGTGCCACTTCTTCTGCTGTAACTTCATTTTCTACCTGCTCCCAAAGTACCTGCCATTCGTATTGGAACTCTTGGGCAGTAGGCATATTATTAGCAGAAAAATTAGGCATTTCTGCTTTAAAGTTTACCCCCCAATTTACCTTATTTTTAAATTCCTCTGATTGGTAGAGGCGCGTCCCAAGAAAAGATACTTGCTTTTGTTGGGAGATGTTTTCGCGCACAGTCCAAGAGATACTTTCTTTGTCCTTGCCCGCGAGCCTGCCCCACTGCCCAAAGTCCAAGCCAAGCCCCCAACTGACTTGTTTTTTAAAACTTTTCTCATTGAGGTAATTTTCTATTTTTACATTCGGATTACTTGCAATGTTTTGGAGAACTTCATCAAATCGGAACAAAACCAGATTGTTGTAGTGCTTATCGAGGACTTCTTTGGAGAGTATAGCTTGCAAGAAAGCGTCTTCTGTACTGAGGCGTTGGTACTCAAAAGAGAAGCCAGCCTTCACTTTGGTTTGTGCTATCTGTGTGATTATCTGCAAGATATTTCTCTTTTTTGCCTCTATCTGATTGGCTATTTCTTTTACGTCTATGCCTTGCGAAAGACCCAAGCGCGTGGCAATCATTGCCAATGCTTTTCGCTCTGCTTCATCAAGCCATTGGTCTGCTTTTACCTTGTCGCCCAATTCTTTCAATTTATTTTCAGGCAAGTTAAATACGCTTTCTATCGCGGGTGCAAGTGCCTTAGTGAACATAGCAGGATTTTGTAAACTTACTTCTATGCTTGCGCTCAAATTAGCATTAAAAGATTGATTAACAGCCTTTTTAAGGCTAATTCTAAATTCATTTTCACTAATTTTGATGATAGCCAAACTAAACTCGTCTTTCACTGAAATATCAAAATCAGCAGAAGCAGTTGCCCCTATTCGCAGTTGTAAATTTTGGTTAGGAGCTAACAGATTTGCCAAATTGCCCAAACTTCCTGCAAAAATTTCTGAAAAACTCACCGTTGCGCCCAAAGCCAATTTCCCAACTACTTGCATACTTACCGCCTCGCCAATGCCCAAATTTTCCAAAACTTGTTGTTTAAATACCAAAGTAGCAAAAGATTGGACATCTTGTAACAAAGCCGCACTTACAGACTGTGTGTTCTGATGAAGTTTGTATGTATTGAAAATCAATGATTTATCTAAGTCAAAACTAATTCCTAATTTTTTGATTACCTCAGGGCTATCCACGTCAATCTTGCTTTCGGAGGTATAAGCAAGCCAAGAATGATTTTCTTTGGCAGGAAGCATTTTTTTGATGACCGTATCCGTAGGGAGTTGCTTTTGTGGCGTACTTAACTCAAAATGCCTAATCTGAAAGTTGGCAAATGCCTTTAAAGGCAAGGCACTTGCTTCGGTAATAGCTATGCCCTTGTCGAGGTTTGCTTGTTTGAGAATGGGCAGAGGTAAGTCCTTATCGGTCAGTGATTTATTGGCAAGTAATTGATTGACTGCTTCTAAATTGATGTTTGCTAATAAGTTCATGAGTTTATTGATTATGGTCTTCTAAAATTAAGAAAGCACGATAAAAAGTGCTATTTTCTAATGGAATGATTTGATTTTTCATACAAATAATTTGAAATGTAAAAATAGCTATTTCTGATTTTTTATATGTTAAGAATCAAAAATCTTTAAACCTTTTCCCTTAAATTTACGGTTTGATGTTTATGAGTTTCTTGTTTGTGATTTTTTGTTCCTTGTTTAATCGTTCAAATGCTAATTCTATTCTTCTATGTTTAAATATATTTTCAAACTATACATTATCAAGCTATTAATTTATAATAAAACTCCCATAAGATTCTTAGTTGTCAATTATTAAAATCCTACTATTGTCCAAGTTTCTTAAACGACTCTACTAAGCCCTCATTTATCAAAGTTAAGAAGGGTAAAATTGCCTGTACAAACATGGATAACAGTGCAAAAAGATTTAGAATACATTTAATATTTTATTTATCTCTATGGTATTATAAAACTCTTTTTACCTTTTAAATATATTTTTTATTATCTTTGTAAAAAGATATGAAAGGTAAACTTAGAATATAATTATAGAATCAATGAAAATATCCACCTTACTCAAAGAATATTGCGACATCACAAACCCTGAAAAAACAGGACTTCTTTTGCTTGACTTGCCAACAGGTTTTGGTAAGACTCACGAAACCTTGAAATTCATTTACGACAATTATCAAAAGTCGGACAAAAAAATTGTTTTCCTAACAGAACTTAAAAAGAATCTTCCACATGATACCACGCTCAAAAAATTCTTTGAGGAAGAAAATCGTTTGGAGGACTTTAAGAAAGATGTTGTTTTTATTAACTCAAATGTGGATTGTGTGCTTGAAAACCTAATTCCTAATGAAATTATTATCTCCGATTTTATCAAAGAAAGTCAAGAATATAGAATTTTGAAAAGGAACATTAATGATTTTCAGAGCCTTTCTAAGAAAAAAGACGAAACTTCTAACCGACTTTCGGAAAGAATTAAAACAGAAATACAAAAGGAAAATGAACCCGCATTTAGACAACTCATTTCAAACCTTTTTTATGAAAAAGGCAAAAAGAAAGAAGAACGAATAGTTTTACTTAAAGATGATAAAAATTTCCAATGGGTAGCAAAGGTTTATCCTGCGTCATTAAGTTTTGAAAAAAAGATTTTCTTTTTGAGTGTAGATAAATTTTTGGTAAAAAATAGTCCTATTATTCAAAAATCACATTACTTTTTTGATAACGATTTTCTGAAAAATGCTCTCATTTTTATTGATGAATTTGATGCAAGCAAAGAGGTTGTCCTAAAAAATATCATTGAAACACAACTTAAAAAGCGAATAGACATTATTGGCTTATTTGAGCAAATTTATAGTAGTTTTAGTTCTCTAACTATTCCCAAAATTTACTATAAAAACTCTCAAAAATGGGAGAAGAAAAAAGAGAAAAAAACTGATTTACAAGACATTGCCCAAATTATTGATAATCTTAGAAATGAAACGATAAAAATCAACGAAGCTTATAATGTTTCATATTCCGTAAAGACTTATGGTCTAAATCATCAGCGTAATTTTCTTTTTCACGATTATCAATATCATACAATTGTAGGTGATAAAAAGAATTTTATTTACTTAGAACAAGATAAAGATGAACAAGTTAATAAAATTAACTTTGTTGAACCTGATGATAAACAATTTCAAAAACCCAGTGTAACCGAGTTTTTGACAGCTATAAAAGGTTTTATCAATTACTTTAAAGGTGGTGCAAAATTGATTGCCGAAAACTATCAACAAATCAAAACCGAAAACCTAAACACGGAAGATTTTAGTTTTGAAAGTGCGTTAAGTTCCTTTTTTGATGAATTGAAACTAACCAAAGAGCAAAAAGATTATTTATTAGATAGTATTCAAGTTAAACAGTTTCAGAACAAACAGAAAAATCAGGAAACTGAAACTAAAAACGATTTCAGTTTCTATAATAATGGCTTTCGCTATTACGATTTTGAGGATAGCGAAATGCACGACACAAAGTCTAAAATTTTCGTTACCGACTTTGACAGAACACCCGAAAAGTTATTGCTTGATTTAGCCAACAATAATTTGGTAGTGGGTATTTCCGCCACTGCAAAAATGAAAACGGTTATAGGCAACTATGATTTAAAATATTTGCGAAAAAATTTAGGTGATAATTTTTTAGAATTAAATACTACCGAAATTCAAGCCTTAAAAACGGAATTTGCTAAACGAAATGAGAACTACGTTTCTGTAAAAGCAGAATTTTTGGGCATAGATGATTGGAAAAAAACACTAAAAAATTTTGCATTTGACAAAGTTACAACCAACGAACTTTTAACAGAACTTGAAAAATACGAAAACGCTGAAAGCCAAAATTTTGAACTAAAAAGATACCTGAAAATTGCAAAGGTTTTTCAAGAGTTTATCAGTAATGACAATATTCAGTCTTTTTTGTGTTTTTTGAATACGCACCCTACTGATAAGGAAAAATCAAATTGTAAATTAAGTGTTTTGGAAATGCTTTTTGTGGCAATCGTACAAAAACACCAAAAGGGAAGTTTGTTTCAGAATAACAAAGGAGAACTTGACATCAAAAAATCTTTTAGGGTACTAAACTCAAAAGATTTTGAGGACAAAAAAGAAGAGATTTTAGAAACCTTAAAAACAGGACAAAAACTGTTTTTAATGACAACTTATGCCACTTTGGGAGCAGGGCAAAATATTCAATATGCTTTGGATAATTTTGATGAATTACTTGCAAGTGGCAAATTCAAACAAACTTACACCCCCAAAGGCTACACCCCTGAAAAGTTAAAAGACTTTGATGCGATTTATTTAGATAAGCCAAGTAATCTGTTGGTAAATATCAATGCAGAAGAACTAAATGACTTTGATGTGAATAAAAGGATTTTTCAGGTGGAAATGCTACTTGAAGGCAGACAAATATTTCCTGAACAGGTTACATACGAAATTAAGGATACGTTCAAGAAAGCATATCATAAAGATAGACACATTCCCAACTTCCGTCCTTCAACGTATAAAAATCCCTACGAAACAGAAGATTTTAGAAATTATGTAGCCAAAGAGGTAATTCAAGCCATTGGTAGAATTAACCGAACCCACTTTAAAAATAGTGAAGTATATATTTTTGCAGACAAAGAAATAGCCCCACATATCAAGTTCTTTGATAGACTTAACTATTTGTGTTTACGGGAATTTGACAAATTGATTGATGAAGCCCAATTTTTTGAGGCGGAAGAAATTGAAAATGACGAAATGAAGATTGATATTGCTATCAATAATCAAAATTGCCATAGTTGGATAAATGCCAAAGTGAAAGGCAAATACTGGAATGAGCAAAATATTAGGGATTGGCAGGAATTGCGAGAAATTGTGCTAAAATATCCAACTGTTTCAAAACGAGAATTTGAAACTTTAACAGACTTACGAAATTGGCAATTCATTTATGTACCTATATTAGACGCTGATTTCAAAGACTTTGAACCTAAAAATCGCTATCATTTTACACAAGAAAATGATTACTCAACTGTAAGAATAGATTTTTCAGGCAACGGCAAAGAAATTTCCGCACAAGTCATTCACTTGCCTGAACAGATGCAAATTGCTGAATTAAAAAATTTGTTTGAAATGCAAGGCTATGCAACTGATTTTCAAGTAAATGATTACATCATTGCCTCTGAAATTTTTAATAATATCTATAAAGGTGCTTTGGGTGAAGTAATTGGAAAATATATTTTTGAAAAATATGTTTTGCCCGAAAAGGAATTGCAAGAATTGCCCAGTGAAATTTTTGAAAGATTTGATTTTATATTGGATAATGGAATTTTCATTGATTTCAAGTTTTGGAACGAAGAAAATAGTCAAGAGCAACAAATTCAGATTGATAAAATATTTGGTTTAAAAGTGCCTGATATTCAACAAAAAGGATTTGAGTTTAGTAAAGTTTTCATCGTCAATATTTTGGCAGATAGTCGTTTTCCTATCCGAACAAGTCAAAATGGGCAACTGATTGAAGTTCCATATTTGATTGACAGCAATAGTTTTACGATTGCCGAAAATATTATTTTTGAATTGCGTAACCTTTTAAGCACCAAATAATGCAGTACAAAACCAACCAATTAGAAAAAACTGTTTTGTTCTCAAACGAGAACTATCTACATATTGCCCAAGATTTTTGGGTGTATAAATTCACTACCGTAAATCCATCATACCAATATTCTTTGATAGATGATTTAAAGCAAGATTTACCCAACGTCAAATCTGTTGTTTATCTACAAGGAAAGGCTTTTTATGCTTTGTTTGAAAAAGCAAAATTCAAAAATGATTTTGAATTGGAAGATAAGATAAAATCAGTTATCAATGGCAGCGAGGAAATACAATTTTCTCAAATCACGAATTTGAGAGATGAAAACGAAATAGATAAACGCCATTTAGCCCAACTCTTATTCAATAGTTTGGCAAATACTTCATCTAAAAATGCCAAATGCTCAAATATTACTGGTAGTTTATATTGGGTTGTAGATGCTGATAGTAGTAAGGATAAATCCAATCCAAATCAAAATATCGTATGGCAATACACTACTTTAAAGTTAGAATTGGACTATCATTTGCATCTAAAATTGGAAGTAAAAACCTTTTCT
>JALOMS010000289.1 GCA_025455345.1 Thermoflexibacter sp.
ATTTTAGTAGATAGTAATCATCTCAGGGCTATTCTTCGCAACCTCATTGGGAATGCTATCAAGTTTACACCTGAAAACGGGAAAATAGAAGTTTCTGCGGTTGAAAAAGAAAGTTTTGTGGAAATTAGTGTCAAAGACACAGGAATAGGAATGACTGCCGAACAGATAAGCAACTTATTTGATAACAAAACACATTTTACTACAAGAGGGACAAACAATGAAAAAGGCACAGGCTTGGGTTTACTCTTGTGCAAGGAGTTTGTAGAAAAAGAAGGAGGAAGGATTTGGGTAGAAAGTCAAATAGGACAGGGTAGCACTTTTATTGTTGCATTACCAAAATAAAAGGGATAAATTCTTATGAATTATCAAACTTTCATACAAATCGCCATATTCCCTTGCACTCTGCAGTTTGTCCTGATTTGCAAGTAGATAGCCTTTCCAAAGAGATAAAAAGTTACTCATTTTCTATGACTGCGATTTCTTCTTGGGTGAGTTCGTAGAGTTGGTACAACTTTTCGTTAATCAGGTTTTCGTTGTGCTTGATTCTGTTGTTTAATTGGTCTATTTCAGTAGTTAGCTTGGTTTTTGATTTTTTTTCATTCAATTCTAATAGCGTAGTTACTGCTCTGATTATCAACTCATAAACTTCTTTTTCTTGCTTTTTGGACAAGTCTAAATTTGGAATTAAAATAGATAAAATTGCTTCTTTTTTAATTTTTGGGAAAGTTACTTTTTCATCTGAATGTGTTTTTTTCCAAAAGAATTGATTTGTCTTTGAATTAATGATTCCCAAAATGAATTTTAAATCTATATCTGATTGAGAATAAACATTATAGACTGTATTTAAAGCAAAAATACCACTCCCTACTAAGGTTGCTATTGGATAGTTTCCAATCTGACGAATACAAATGCGTTCTTGCCTATAAAACTTTTCCTGTCCACCACTTTTGATTGCTTCTGGAATAAAATGCACATATTCTTGGTGAGGTTTTAAGAAATATGTTTCAATATTGCCACCATCAATCACAGGCTGGTAATCTTTATTTATTTTTTTCTTTGCAACATATTTTGTTCTATCAAAAGTTTGTATGCCAAAATAAGCTCCACAAAACTCATTCAATACTTTTGATTTACTTTTAATTTTTGCAAGTATTTCATTATCAAAACTATTCGCAGAAATATTAAAATCTAACCGCTTGTTCTTTCTGAATAAATCTTGCTTGATTTTTCGCACTTCTTTTGGTAAGAAAACTGCTTTTGCTTCTTTAATAATAATTTCATTATCTGTATTTTCTATGTTTTTTTCAAATAACAAAATACAAGTATCTACACTTGCTTGTGAGAAAACTTGATAAGTGAAAAGGAGAATCTCATTGATTTTTGTGTTGTCAAGTAGAATTTTTCTGATTGGTTCGGCATGAATATTTTTTAAGAAAGTATTAGGCATGATATAACCAAGTAATCCATTTATTTTCAATAACTTTACTGCCTTTTCCAGAAATAATTGGTACATATCTATTTTGTATTTTGCACTTACATAATTTTTCAAAGCATAATCAAAAATAGCTTTTTGTTCCAATTCTTGCAAAAGTACATAAGGAGGGTTTCCTATAATTACATCAAAGCCACCTTGCCTAAAAATCTCCTTAAAGCCATCTTTCCAATCAAAAGCATTGATTTTCATTTGTTCTTTGAAAGAAGGTTGAAGCAGTAAATCCAAATTATTATCATAAAAATCAAAACCAATTAAAGAGTTTGCGCTTAGAATATTTTTATCCAGAGTAGGCAAAGCCTTTTCTTTAAAAAGTTTCTTTTGGGCTTCTATGCTCGACTGCGTTTCGCCTTCTAAACACTTGATTAGTAGGGATAATTTAGTAACTTCACTTGCTTGATAGTCTATATCTACCCCAAAAATATTATTTATTAGTATTTGTTTTTTGATAGAAAGGCTTAATGTATCATCATCATTTAGGTATTTTTTCCTCTGCTTTTTGTATAACCAATCTTCCATTTCGCTACTTGCATAATATTGAATATTCTTTAAGTAATAATCTTTATGGTAATTTATCAAATAATCATACGCTCCAAGCAAAAACGAGCCAGAGCCACAGGAAGGGTCTAAGACCTTGATTTTAGCGATTTCGTCCATGACTATCCCAAACCTGCCACCAGAGAAAGTATTTTCAATTTCTTTTATCTTTTTGCCCAAAGTATTCGCCACAATATAATCCACGATGTACTGAGGGGTGTAGAAAACTCCGCCTGCCTTGCGTACTTCTGGTTTGAGTTCTATTCTTGCCCCAACCCCTTGCCCTTTCCCCGAAGGGGAGTCAAATACTATCACCTTACCCAAAAATTGCTCATACGCATAGCCAAGTATTTCTACGGGAATAATGGAGAAATCAAAACTTTCATCATTATATAGGTCATCTATGATGTTCTTAATCACCTTGTTATCTACCAAAAGTTCGGAGGCAAGCTGGTCTTTTTTAAAGTCAAAAAGTCCAGAGTTGTAGCGTTGGTCGGCGGTGCGGAATAGTTCGTAGATATTTTGATAGACATTGCCTTTTTTGGTGGCATTGAGTAGCTGATTGGGTGCTTCTAAACCCCTGTCTTCTGCTATTTTGAAAAACAGCACCCTGTCTATGGTTTGCTGAACGGCATAGTTCAGTCCTGCTTCGTCTAAATCCTTGTTTTTCAGGGCAATACTGGTCGCCAAATAGGTGCGCCAATTTTCCAGCGTTTCCAAAAACTTCACGCTGACGCTTTCCTTTTCGTTTACTTCTGCAAATTTTTTGGTGTATGCGTCTATGCTCCCGTTGTAGGCATTCTCTCTGGCAAAAGTATCCCAAAGAAAATCAAACTTGCTAAGGTAGTCTTGGTAGGTAAAATAGTCCAACCGCCCCACTTTTGCCGTATCTGCAATGCGCGGTTGTTTGGTGCAATTGTAGATGGCAAATTCCTCAAAATCAGTAAGTAAAGAGATTTTTAAGCTACCGTTCCAGCCGTATCTTCGCAGTTGGAAGGCAGGAGATTTGTCATTTTTTAAGTCGACAGAAGGCTTTTTTGCCTCCACGTAAAAGAAGGGTTTGCCCTTACCTCTTTGAAAAAGGTAATCAGGGGCTTTCACCTTGCCATTCTGCCTTTGTTTTGCCTCATGAATTACCTCTGCGTCATGTGGCATACGCTTTTCATGGTTGTCTATGTCCCAACCTAACGCCTCAAAAAATGGATTGACGAACTCTATGCGCGTCTTGGTTTCGTCATATTCCTTGCCCTTGTAGAGTTCGCGGTACTCCTCAAATTTCTCTACCAATATTTTTATTTGCGCTCTTGCTTCGTCTTTTGTTAATCTGGTCATGTTTACCCTTCTATCAATAATTTCAAATTTACTGAAAAGCCTTGTAAAATTTCTCCACCGTCTAAATTTTCACTAAAATCTTTGGATAGTACCTCTCTATCAGGGCGATAGATGTAGGTTTTCTCCTCTTGGGGGACAATGAGCCACGCCAATTTTACGCCCTGATTCATGTAATATTGCATTTTTTGGTGTGCCTCCGAAAATCTATCAAAAGTAGAAAACCACTCCACCACAAAAGTAGGAACAACCACAATATACCCCTCTGCCTTCATTTTACTCAATTCCGATTTCAAAATATAAGTAATATCTGGCTCTTTCAACGACCCATCTGCAAACTCAACGGTGCTACGAGAATCAAAAAGCTCGCCTAAGTTGTCATTTTTTGTTTCATTCCAGATTCCTAATTTTATCAATAATCTGGTTAATCCGCTCTGATTTTTTACATGATTGGGCATAAAGGATAAAATTAAGAGTTGCTTGCCTTCGGTTTCTATTTTGAGCAAGGGGTTTTCTTTATCGAGCAGGTGCATAAACTTATCATCTCTAATCAGTTTACTGTCAGAGAGTTCTATTTTAAGCAAGGGAATTGGGTCTTCTGCGTCCTGCCCATTTAGCTCTTTTGCGATTGCCAAAATCACGTTTTTATGCCCCCAAGAGGCATTTTGCCCATACATTGCCACACTTTCTTCTACTGTATTTTCCATGCTCATTGGATTAAATAAATTTTGAAAAATCATTCATCTCACCCTTCTATCAATAATTTCAAATTTACTGAAAAGCCTTGTAAAATTTCTCCACCGTCTAAATTTTCGCTAAAATCTTTGGTTTGTACCTATTTATCAGGAAAAATTACTTGACATTTTCAAAATATTAAATAATTGATTTTGAAAGAACTACAAAAATAAAAATATACTTTTATTCTTTGTAATTATTTATCGCAAACCAAATTAAAATCTTATTTGATAATAAATAATTTACATTTACAAAAAGATTTCCTAAATTTCTAATTTCATTCTTAAAATAAATATACTCAATTGCAAAAATGAAAAACCTTTTTATTATTTCTTTTCTGATGATAGCGACTCCTATTTTTGCTCAAAAATACGAGGTAGCTCAAATTAAAACACCTCATGGAGAAATCCTGATTTGGCTATACGACGAAACCCCCGAACATAAGGCAAGTTTTATACAACTCGCCAAGGCGGGATATTGGGACTCGCTGACGTTTAACCGCGTCATTCCCGATTTTGTAGCCCAAGGCGGTTGTCCAGATACGCCCGAAGGGTTCACAGATAGCACTATGCTTTTGAAACCCGAATTTCGCCCGCACCTCAAACATGAGTACGGTACTTTTGCCGCAGGGCGCGACGCCAACCCAGCCATGCTCTCTGCGCGATGCCAATTTTATATTGTGCAGAACAAGAACGGACTGGCGCGATTGGACAATAAGTTTACTGTGTATGGCAAGGTAATTAAAGGCATGGACGTGGTGGACAAAATAGTAAATCTGCCACGCAACAAAGAAGACGCACCACTCACGCCTGTAACCATAGACGTAAATATTATAAAAATGAAGGCGAAGGATTTGAAAAAATTGGGGTGGAATAAGTTTTAAACATTTTTTTTAATCATTACGTTAAATATCCTAAACCTATCACTTGAGTATAAAAGTTATCTTAGATAAATACTAACCTCTTTATTGATAACATCTATCTAAATCAAAGTAATATGAAAACTGGTAAATTAATCATTCTATTTTTTGTCCTTATTTCTTTAAGTTCTTCTTGTAAAAAAACACAGGAAGAGCCGTGTGTAAAAAAGACTTGGTACCAAGATGCTGATGGTGATGGGAAGGGTGGTAAAACAGCAACACCTTGGGAAGCCTGCGAGGCACCTCCTGGGTATGTGGCAAATGCTGATGATGACAATGACAATCCTGCTCCTGCTTCTATTATTCCTACCAGAGGTTATACGACCCCAAAAACGTATGCTGGATTAAGGTTGGTCTGGGCAGATGAATTTGAGGGAAATAGTTTAGATGACAAGTATTGGAACTATGAAATTGGCTACAATAATGGTTGGGGGAACAATGAGTTGCAGCATTACAGAAGAGAAAATACTTCAGTCAGAGATGGTTATTTAATCATAGAAGCAAAAGCAGAAAATTTTGGTGGTCAGCGATATACCTCCTCAAGACTTACTACTGAAAATAAATACAGCTTTAAATACGGAAGAGTAGATATTCGCGCGGTACTTCCCAAGGGGCAAGGTATTTGGCCTGCACTGTGGATGTTAGGCAAAAACTTCAGAGAGGTAGGGTGGCCTAAGTGTGGGGAAATAGATATTATGGAAATGGTTGGAGGACCAAACGGCGATAATACCGTGCATGGAACTGTCCATTGGGATAATTCCAATAGACACGCCCAGTTTGGTGGGAGTACGCAATTAGCTTCTGGTACTTTCAATGATGCCTTCCACGTATTTTCAATTACTTGGGACTCCAAGAAAATTATATGGTACTTAGATGATAGGAAATATCATGAGATTGATATTACCCCAGCTGGTCTGAGCGAATTTCAAGAGGAATTTTTCTTTCTTTTCAACATAGCCGTTGGAGGAAACTGGCCTGGGAATCCAGACTCTAATACTACTTTCCCACAATTTATGGTGGTGGATTACGTGCGTGTATTCCAATAAATTAGATTTGCGTGTTGTTAGTCCGTAGCACTGCGAACTAACAACACGTTTTTTTGCTTGCTCACTCCACTTTGTAATAACACAAGAAAAATCCCTTTTAAATGTAGATTTTAAGAAATGAGTGATTATTTTTGAGTTATGAAATATTGTTCTCTCTTTTTAATTATTGTTGCTTTATTCACCACAAGCCAATCAATTGCCCAAGTTCCTGTTTTAGAAATTAAGGAATTAGATAAAGACAAAAAGTATTCTTTCTTTCCCTATT
>JALOMS010000290.1 GCA_025455345.1 Thermoflexibacter sp.
TTTTTCAATTCCCAATTTTTACTTTGGTCTATATTGATAATGAAAGAGTTAAAGCCCGTTGCTCCTAACTCTACCACGCCCTTTAGTTTTCCGCCTGTTGGAGATGGGGGAGTATAGGTAAAAGAAGGTGATTGGGTTTCATTGGTGGTGATTTCACTTTCAGAAGATTTTATTTCGTCTTCTGGTTCGGGCATGACGACTTCAATTTGTTCTTCATCGCTATGCTTATTTTGTGAGGCTAATTTGTCTAAAATCCCAGTATATTTTAGCCCAACATATACACCACCAAGAATCAATAGGATAATCACTAATCTGCCAAAAGTTGTTATTTTTCCCATAGATATTTACTTTTTAATCTTTATTTTATTTAGACTTTTACTCAAAAAATTGACATAATAACACATAAATCATTGAAAATTAACTTTATAGCATTACCAAAAACATGGCTTAATGACCATGCAAAAGTGCTTTACGATGGGTTTACCTATTCTAAGGCAAAAGCAATATAACTATCTCCTGATTTTGTTCCCATTTTTCCTCCTCCTGCCGCAATGACCACATATTGTTTCCCATTGATTTGATAGGTACATGGAGTCGCATATCCGCCTGCGGGAAGTTGGGTTTCCCAAAGTATTTTCCCATTATCCTTGTCAAAAGCCCTGAATTTTTCATCTTTACTTGCTCCTATAAATACCAATCCCCCTTTGGTAACGATAGGTCCTCCATAGTTTTCTGTACCCGTAGGGGGTATGCCTTTTTGAGTTAATTCAGCTATCTCACCCAAAGGCACTTTCCAAGCCAACTTTCCTGTGCTTAGATTGATGGCATTAAGTGTTCCCCAAGGTGGACGTACAGCAGGATAACCATTCTGGTCTAAAAATCGGTTATATCCTGTGATGGTATAAGGAATTTCTGCACTACGCTTATCCTTCTTTTTTTCTGCTATCTCCTTCATAATTACTTCTTTTTTACCCTCTATTTCTAATAAAAAGGCAATCAAGGCTTCCTTTTCTCCATCACTGATATGCTTAAATGCGGGCATCATACCTTTCCCATTGTTAATGATGTTAAACACTTCTTCTTGCTTATATTTCTTTTTCAGATTGAGCAAGGAAGGATAATTTCCTCCTGTATTGCCTTCTCTATTTTCTCCATGACAAGCTGTGCAGTTTTTTGCATAAACCGATTTGCCCAAGTTGGCAAAATCTAACTTGTCTGCTTGTTCTATATCTATTATTTTTAGAATCCAAGCCATTTCATTGGCATTGACGTATAAAAAACCTGTTTCCTTGTCAAAAGAAGCTCCGCCCCACTCGCCACCGCCGTCAAATCCTGGGAATATAATGGTACCTTGTTTACTTGGTGGAATAAATTGATTTCCAGACTTCGCCGTTTTCCAAATGTTTTTGATATAATCATGCGATTCAGTAGAAATATTGGTAATTTCTTCTTCTGTAAATACTTGGCGCGAAAAAGGCTCAGGCAGTGTAGGAACTGGCTGGGTAGCGTGTGCTTGTTCTCCTGCTAAATCTGAGGGTGGAACAGGCACTTCTTCTATGGGGAATACAGGCTTGCCTGTTTCTCTTTCAAACACAAAAATTCTTCCTTGTTTAGTAATTTGGGCTATTGCATCTATTTTTTTGCCCTCTTGGGTGATTGTAACCAAATTAGGATTGGCTGGGAGGTCTCTATCCCAAATATCATGGTGTGTAGTTTGAAAATGCCATAAACGTTCTCCTGTTTCTGCTTTTAGTGCAATGAGGCAATTGGCAAAGAGGTTAGTTCCTTTTCTATTTCCACCATAAAAATCAAATGCCGCAGACCCCGTAGGAACAAAGACAATTCCTCTTTTCTCATCTAAACTCATTCCCGACCAGTTATTAGCTCCTCCTATTTTTTTCCAAGAAGTTGAGTCTTCCCATGTTTCGTAGCCAAACTCTTTCGGATGAGGAATCGTATGAAATATCCATTCGCGTTTGCCCGTTTTTACATGATACGCTCTGATATGACCAGGTGCGGCATCTGCGCCTTCGGAGAGCCTCATGCCTATGATAATCAAATCTTTGTAAACAATGCCAGGTGTGTTAGAAACAATAAAAAAATCTTTTTTGTGATAATCTAAGCCCTCATGCAGGTCAATCTTCCCTTGATTGCCAAAGCTACGTATGATTTCACCTGTTAGGGCATTAAGCGCAAATAAATAAGCTCCTGCTGTTACCAAAATCCTCTTGTCTTCGCCTGATTCCCAATAAGTAACGCCTCTGTTCGTGCCAGCCCACGCATATTCTCCTTCTGAAATCTCCTTCAAAGGGTCAAATATCCAAAGCGATTTGCCCGTAGCTCCATCTAAAGCAAAGAATTTTTTTTGAGGCGAAGACGCATACAAGACTCCATTGACCACAATCGGCTGGCATTGAATCTGAGAGCGATTATTGACAGTATCTGCATCTCCTGTGCGATAGACCCAAGCTATTTTCAGGTTTTTTACATTTTCTTTATGAATTTGGGTAAGCGTAGAATAGCGCGACGCTTCCTTATCTCCACCATAAATAGACCAATCAGTGGAAGTAACTTGTTGGTCTTGAGGAGAACAAGCGAAAAGAAACAAAGTCAATGCGAACAAAGACCCCAAAGAAAGATAATTCATTAGTTTTTTAGAAGTTTATTTTTTCAAAGATATGAAAAGTTTTAAAGGCTTATTTCAAATCTTTTAAAATTTTAAATAAGCAAATCACTCTTTGGTTAAGTTAAGCAAGTGGTATTTATGGTTATGCCAATACCCCAAAGGAGTATAAGTATCATTTTCCTTTAAAACAAACATTTCCAAGGGTTTACCACCACTGCCCGCTAATAATTGCCACATGACTGTGTCTTTGTAGGGACTTACTTTAACGTATTGATTATTAGTATCTTTGATTATCCAATCCTCATCAAGACGCATGGGTCTTACGCCACTAATCAAAATAGGCAATCTATCTAACCAAGGGTTTTTGGCTAATATATCTGTTTGGTTTTGAGTAACTTCTGACCAATTTTTAAAAAATATAGGAGCAATCATATTCTTTGTACCGATACGGTTTTTAACAATTGCCCTGAGAGGATAGTTGCTTGGGTAGAAAACAATATCCGCTTCTATGGCTGTCCCCACTAATAAAGAAACATCTTTGGGCTGACTTAGATGTAGAAAATTGAGAATCAGTGCATGATGATGTGTTTGTAATCCATACAACCAGTTGCGTTGGGCTATTAAGTTTTGCTCTGTTTCTTCTTGCTTTCCCAATATTAGCCAAGTATCCCTCACTCCTTCTTGCTGTTTGAGTTCTTCTTGGCTCTGCGTCCACCCCATTAGACTTTTTAGGTCTATCTGAAGATTATCAGGCAGTTGCTCTACGCGCTTATACCCCTCACATAATAAATATATTCTGCTAAGAATCTCTAAAAGTTGAGATTGCCATTTGTTTGAAAAAAAATTAAGCTCCCCAATATTTCGAATCATGCTGGCGACTCCCCCCATCTGAGCGTCTGTCATACGCGCTGCCGTATGCTCCCAAAAATTAGGAGGCTTATTAGGCGCATGAATCAAGCCATTGCGAACCAAATCTCTGAGCCAAAGCTCCAATTCCTCTATTCCTGCACTTACTTTCTTTAGGCGCGCATCTATTCTTTTAGCTTGAGCCTTTTCATCTACAGGCTTATTTTCAACTTTTTGTTGTAATTTGGATATGCGTTTATTGAGCCATTCTGCTACAAACGTAGGTTCTTCTTGGTTGGTAAAATGATTTTTTTGCCTTATATAAAGCAAAAATAAACCAATACTATGCTTACAAGGAAATTTCTTACTCGGACAAGAACATTTAAACGCTATATTACTGATGTCTATGGCTGTCTGATAGGGGACTTTCCCGCTACCTTGGCACTCCCCCCAAATAGCCCTTTCACTTTGGCAAAAGCTAAGCCATTTATCTAATTTTGCCAAGTCCTTACCAGATTTGAAAGAACTTGAATCTGGAGCAAGTGCAAATATTTGTTCTTCTGTCCAATCCATTGAAAATTAATTATTTATAACATAAAAATATATGTATCGTATATCGTTTTCAGGTATTAAGCACATTATTGAACACTGCAAAAAGGTAGTTGGGCATTATTACTTTAACCCCGCCAAATGCAAAGATAACAATTTTCAAGAATCACCTTATTCTTTAATATTTAATCTTATAAAGACCTAATTTCTTATGAATCTCTTTAAATTTGTACGTTTTTTAGAGAATATTTATTGGTCATCTAACGTCTTAAAAATGAAAAAAGTAAATGTTGGTTTAGTCCAAATGTCTTGTGTGAAAGACAAGGCGGCAAACATAGAAAAATCAATTGCAAAAGTCAGAGAAGCCGCAAATAAAGGCGCGCAGATAGTATGCCTACAAGAGTTATTTTCTTCTCTTTATTTTTGTGATGTAGAAGATTATGAAAATTTTAAATTAGCAGAAAGTATCCCAGGAGATACTACGGAGCGATTTAGTTTATTAGCCAAAGAATTGGGGGTAGTAATTATAGCCTCTTTGTTTGAGAAGAGGGCGCAAGGAGTTTATCATAACACTACTGCGGTTTTAGACGCAGACGGTACTTATCTTGGCAAATATCGCAAAATGCATATTCCAGATGACCCTGGCTATTATGAAAAATTTTATTTCACTCCAGGCGATATGGGATATAAGGTTTTTGATACAAAGTTTGGCAAGTTAGGTATTTTGATTTGTTGGGACCAATGGTACCCCGAAGCCGCACGAATCACAAGCCTTATGGGAGCAGAAATGTTATTTTATCCCACAGCCATCGGTTGGTCTATCCATCAAACCGCAGAGGTAAACCAAGACCAATACAATGCTTGGCAAACTATCCAACGCAGTCATGCGGTAGCTAATGGAGTTCCTGTAATTTCAGTAAATCGTGTGGGTCAAGAGGGAGATATGCTTTTTTGGGGAGGTTCTTTCGTTGCTAATGCCTTTGGCAAGGTGATTTACCAAGCCTCTCATGACAGTGAAGAAATTCATATTCAAGAAGTTGATTTGGAACAAGCTGATTTTTATAGAACGCACTGGCCTTTCCTTCGCGATAGGCGCATAGATTCCTATCAACCCCTGACCAATAGATACATAGACTAATGATTTAATCCCTATCAGTCAAAATTAGATTACTGTTAGGGATATATTTTCTCAAAACCTTTCTGTAAATTCGCGTGCTTTATACCAAAAAGCCTGTGGCAAAAACTCATTCATTCGTGTAAATTCGTGCAATTTGTGGCTGATATACTCAAAACATACCAAAAACGCCTCACCAACCTCACCCATCGCAACAAGTCTTTGTTGTTGCTTTCGCTTTCCCAACGAAACTTTTTAGACCTCCATCAGCTTGATTTTCTGAATAATAAGCCTTCTTTTTCTATTATCGAAAACCTCATCAAAGGGACAAGCAAGACGTTTCTTTGCCCGCAGATTGACAGCAGGGACAAGTTCGCCAACCAAGCAAGCCCCATTTTGAAAAATATCCAACGCACCGACCGATTCATTCAAGAGGAAAATGGTGCTAAAAACCTATTTGTGGGCTATCCAATCGTGGAAGGTAAACTGTTGAACGATACACTTGTGCGCGCTCCTTTGCTCTTTTTTCCCGTAGAACTTGCCTTAGAAAACAACCAATGGTACTTGAAAATGCGTGAGAATGAAAGCATGAGTTTCAATAAAACCTTTCTTTTGGCGTATAATTTTTTCAATAAAATAAAATTTGAAGAGGAGTTTTTAGACCAAGATTTTGAAGATGAACATTGGACAAAAGCCCGCAAAGACAGCAGACTGTTTCGCACAGAACTTTATAAATATTTAGAAAACAACAACTTAGAACTAAATTTTAACACAGAAAACTTTACTGATACTTTACAATACTTCACCAAACAAAGCAAAAGTGAATTTGAGCTTTTCCACCAAACAGGCAAGCTAAAACTGCAAACACAAGCCGTTTTGGGCATTTTCCCGCAGGCGGATTCTTACCTTGCGCCTGACTATGAGTTTTTGTTGAATGAAGCCTCCCCTCTGCCGTTGTCTGTGTCCTCACAGACAACAACTTTGCCACTGTTAGGGTCTGCGACCACTCACAGGGCTGAACAAGTTTTCCCTTACCCTCTTGACGCTTCGCAGGAAAAAGCATTACAAGCGGTTAAAAATGGGCAATCTATCGTAGTCCAAGGTCCCCCAGGCACAGGTAAGTCGCAGTTAATCTGCAACTTAGTGGCAGATAGTATTGCCAATGGAAAATTTTGGTTGTTTGCCAGAAAAAGGCGGCTTTGGACGTAGTTCATCAGCGACTAAGTGAAAAGCAAATTCAAAATTTTACTGCCTTAGTGCATGATTTTCAATACGATAGAAAAAATATTTATACCCAACTCAATGAACAGATAGAGAAAGTACACGAAAAAGCAGAGCAAAAAATTAGCTTAGAAGCACTGCACTACGAAGAAAAATTTTTGCAACTCAATCGGCAAATAACACAACAAATCAAGCAGTTAGAAGATTTTAAAACTGCCCTTTTC
>JALOMS010000291.1 GCA_025455345.1 Thermoflexibacter sp.
CTATAATGAAAGTGAGGAGTTTTTTTATCAAGTAGAAGGGGACATTACACTTAAAATTATAGAAGATGGGCTACCAATAGATATTCCTATCAAAGAAGGTGAAATATTTTTGCTACCACCCAAAGTTCCTCACTCTCCGCAAAGAAAAGCAAACACAGTAGGATTGGTCATAGAGCGTTATCGCAAAGACGGAGAAAAAGATGGATTTATGTGGTTTTGTGAGTATTGTCATCATAAATTATATGAGGAATACTTTGATTTGACAGATATAGTCAAACAGTTGCCCTTGGTAATGAAGAAGTTCTATGATTCAGAAGAATTAAGGACTTGTAGTAATTGTGGCAAAATCATGCAACCTCCTCAGCCTGTGAGTTAATAATCGGATACCAATACCTTATAAGAAATATTTGGAGTATATGCACATACACCTTCACCAACACCTTTTAAAGCTCAAACATCATTTCAAGATTGCGCGTGATGAGCGTAGCGTACAGCCTACGCTTATTGTAGAATTATCTGATAACCAAATAAGTGGTTATGGAGAAGCAACTACCAATACTTACTACGGTATTACTTACCAAAATATGTCAGAAGCATTGCTAAGAGCAAACGAGGCTTTACAAAGTTATACTTTTTCTACTCCTGCTCAACTTTGGGAAGACATGAAAGATTTTTTTGCGTCTAATCCATTTGCCCAGTGTGCTTTAGATGAGGCGGCTTATGATTTTTATGGTCGCAAACAAGAAAAAGCCCTTTACCAACTTTGGGGCTTAGATTTGGCAAGTATGCCACAGACCAACTATACGATTGGCATTGATACGGTAGAGAATATGGTAAAAAAACTCCAAGAAACCCCTTGGGATTTGTATAAAATAAAGCTGGGAACGCCGTATGATATTGAGATAGTGAAAGAACTTCGCAAATATACAAGTGCAGTGTTTAGGGTAGATGCCAATTGTGGCTGGAGCGTAGAAGAAGCGATTAATAACTCGCATCATTTGAAAAAATTAGGCGTGGAATTCATAGAGCAACCACTCAAGGCAGAGGAGTGGGAAGGAATGAAAGAAGTATTTAATTACTCGGCTTTGCCTTTGATAGCAGATGAAAGTTGTATTGTAGAAACTGATGTTCGGAAATGTATAGGGTATTTTCATGGAATAAATATTAAACTGATGAAATGTGGCGGTATTACTCCTGCGCTACGCATGATACAGGAGGCAAGAAAAAATCAAATGAAAGTGATGATGGGGTGCATGACAGAATCTACGATTGGTATTTCGGCGATTGCTCATATCGCTCCAATGCTCGATTATGTAGATATGGACGGTCCTTTACTGATTACCAATGACATTGCCGAAGGAGTAAAACTGAGCAAGGAAGGAGTAATTTTTCCTAAGCGCAATGGTTTAGGGACTAAATTAATTGTTTGAGAAAGTACCCAAAGAGGGACTCGAACCCCCATGCCACTGAAGGCACTACCACCTGAAGATAGCGTGTCTGCCAATTCCACCATTTGGGCATCAATCAAGGAGAATAATGTGTTGTACCACACAAAGTTAAAAAAAGGATTAGAATGAGGCAAAATTTTAAATAAAAATGTGTGTAAATATATGAAAAACATTGCTTTATCTATGGTTTTTTGTTTTATTAGTTTGTGCGGATATGCTTGGGGTTTTTTTGGACACCAGCGCATCAATCGCATGGCTATTTTTACCTTGCCACCAGAAATGTTTACTTTTTACAAATATCATATTCGCTATATTACTGAAAATGCGGTGAATCCTGATAAAAGACGCTACGCAGTAGAAGGAGAGGCTGAAAGACATTACATAGACATAGACGTATATGGAGATAGTGCGATTTTCAAAATGCCGCGTCGTTGGGAAGATGCCGTTGCCAAATACACAGAAGATACATTGAGGGCTTATGGGATTGCTCCTTGGCATTTGCAACTGATGAAGTTTCAGTTGGTAAATGCTTTTATGGAAAAAAACGTCATGCGTATTTTGAGGATTTCTGCCGATATGGGTCATTACATTGGTGATTCGAATGTACCGCTCCATACCACACAAAACTACAATGGGCAGATGACAGGGCAGTACGGGATTCATGGATTTTGGGAATCGCGCTTACCAGAAATTTTTGCAGATGATTATGATTATTTCCTTGAAAAAGCCCAATATATCAAAAGTCCCTCTGCGCGTGCGTGGCAGGCAGTAACTAATGCTCATTTGGCTTTAGACTCTGTTTTAAAGTTTGAAAAAATACTCTCTGCCCAGTTTAGCGAAGATAAAAAATATAGCTTCGAGACACGTGGAAATATAACAGTCAAGGTTTACTCACGAGAGTTTTCTTCTGCCTATCACCAAATGCTCGCTGGGCAGGTAGAAAGACAAATGAGGGCATCTATTCAAATGGTGGGAGATTTTTGGTACACGTGTTGGATAGATGCGGGACAGCCCAATTTAGATAGTCTTGTACAACTATTTGATAATCAACAAGACGTAATAGAAGAAAAAGATTTAGCACCTAATCCAACTATCAAAACAAGAACTCACGAAATAGGCATGAGTTTTCCTCAACAAAAGCCAACTTATTATTTTGGCAGGCATATTTTTAGAAAAGAAGAACTCATGGCTGATTTTTAAGGGCTTATTATTTTTTTGCTGAAGCACTATCCAAAATAGTTCTATCCAATCCTATATCTATCCTCAACAGTGGTTTTGATTTTTGTAACTCACTCACTCCATTGGGAGTTACTGCGGTTTGCCATAAATATACACTTCGGAGATGTGGCAACTTTTCTAAGGATTTTAGTCCATTATCACTGACCTTAGAACCATACAAGTTCAAATACTGGAGATTAGTAAGCGTCTCTAAGGATTTTACTCCTTTGTCTGTAATTCCTGTCTGTTCCAATCTAAGCTCGGTAAGATTTTTAAAATTTTTAATCTTATTGAGTTGATTATCAGTAATGTTGCTTCTTTTTAAATCTAACCAAGTGATTTGCTCGGCTATTTTTTGCAAAGCGTCCAATTTTTCCTCTGTAATATCCTGATTTAGTTTGACTTGGAGAAAAGGAGAATTGCTGGCAATAGGATTAATGTCTATTTTTAGTTTCTTAATAGATTCTATGATAGGGGATTCAGCAGATTGGGCATTTAGCGTAGGAAGTACATCAGGAATACTTGGCTTAGCAGAAGGTATTGCTTCATTGATTCCTAAGATTTTAGCAATGTCTTCGGATACCTTAAGTTCGTTTACTTTCTTTTTAAAATCAGCACCTTCATTAATCCACCAAGCTAATATTTTAGTTTCGTCCTCTGTCATTGGCTCCTTGCCTTCGGGCGGCATAGCAAATTCATCAGTTCTTGGCAAGGTTACTGAAATATAGATACCACTTTCTTTGGCATTTCCTGCCTTAAAAATAGCCCCATGCTCCCCTCCTTTTATGAAGTTTTCTGCATCTGCCATAATCAAATCTCCTTTTTTCTTTTCTGGATTATGACAGCCAACGCACTTTTTCTCCAGAATGGGTAAAATAACGTCTTCGAATACAAGGGCTTCTTGAATATCAGCAGGTTTCTCTCTTTTTTTCTTTGCAACAGTAGTAATTCCTGCCCATTTTTTGAGCGGCTGAGGCATATATTCGGTAAGATATGCTTCTCCATGCGTAAGCGAACCGCCGTAATGCCCTGCTAATGTGAGTGTAAATAGCAAAATAACCCACAGCGAAAGGTATGTTTTGGAAAAAGTCAAATTAGAATTATTCCTAAAAGCCCATCTTAATAGAAACAATAAAATAGCCATAAGTGCAGTTCCTATGCCTAACCATTTGTGCAATAGGAGCAGATTGTCATCATATCCTCCTTCTTCTGCCAAAAAATATCCCATCAATGCAGTAATAATAGAGGTGATGGCTCCAAAAAACAATACAAAATTAACCGCATATCTTAAATGTTGGAAGGATTTGAATTGGGAAAAAATTTCCATAACAAAAGCAATCAGCAACATTCCTATGGGCAAATGCAGAAATGTAGGGTGAAACCTTCCAAAAAATAAAGCCAAATCATTCATCATTTTATTTACTAAAGTAGTCTTGTTTTGTGCAATCGTTTACGACGCAAGTTAGTAAATAAGTTGAAATATGAAAATTATCCTAAAAATTCTATGAAATTTTAAGAGAAATATGTATTTGATATTAAAATAAGTGTAAATTCGTAATTGCTGGATAGCATTAGGTAATAGCATTGGTCAAAAGCACTGCGCTTAACCTATCTATTTTTTATAAAATCAATTTTAAGTTTATTACAGATGCAACCTAAACTGTCATTTGACATAGCAGATTTAAAATTATTAGCTACACACTCAAGTTTTGAGAGAGGAAGTGATTACTACGACCAAGGGAGAGTCAAGAAGGTTATTAGTAAGCGCAATGTATTTGAGGGTAAGGTCAAAGGAACTTCTACTTATGATGTAAGATTAGTAGTAGATGGTCATGCGCTTGACTTTACTTGTAATTGCACCTATCAGATGGGTGGAATTTGTAAGCATTGTGTAGCTATGGGTTTGGCAATATTAGATGGTGAATACGAGATAGTTGCCGAAGAAAGCAATACCAATGATTCATCGGCAAACGAAGAAATAATACAATCTCATACCTACAATTTTGAGGAAATTTTTTATATCTGCAAAGACGAGCTAAAGGTTCAGTTCTTGCACCAATTCCTCTTGCAAAACCCTCATTTCCAGAGTGATTTTATCCAATATATAGATAGACGTGCAAAGGAAAAGAGGGAATAAATAAAATTCCCTATAATCCTAAATCTTTGCCTTTGCTGTCCAGTTATCAACTTCTAAAGCGATTTTTTCCCAATTGGTGTTTAATTGGTCTAATTGTTTAGAAATTTGATTAAATTTTTCATTGGTATTAGCTAATTTCTTGGCATCTCCAAATACTTCAGGAAGTGCCAATTGCGATTCTAATGATTTTTTTTCTTGCTCTAAAGTGCTAATCTGACTTTCAATTTCTTCTAATTGTTTTTGCCATTTTTTTAATTCTTTTTTGGCATCTTCAGCCGCACTACCATTGCTCAAAGATGTCGGATTACTTTGAGTTTTTTGCACTACTTTTTCTTCAGATTTAGGAAGATTAGTAGGCATATTTTTTTGTCTTTGGCTGTCCCAGTACTTGAATTCTTCGTAAGTGCCTGGGTATTCTTTGATTTCCTTGTTTTCAATCCACCAAATTTTGTTAGCAATTTGGGAAATAAAGTGCCTATCGTGTGAGATAACTACAAAAGAGCCTTCGTACTGCTGGAGTGCTTGGACTAAGATATTGACGGATTGCATATCTAAGTGATTGGTTGGCTCGTCAAGTAGTAAGAAATTCGAAGATGAAATCAAAGTCAGGGCGAGAGCAACGCGAGATTTTTCGCCACCCGAAAGAACTTTAATTTTCTTGAAAGCATCTTCACCCGTGAATAGAAAACAACCAAGAATGGTTCTTAGCTCGGTTTCTGTACGTTGAGTTCCTGCTTGTTTGAGTTCGTCTATGATGGTATTTTCCAGATTTAGCACTTCTAATTGATGTTGGGCATACATGGCTATTTTGACATTATAGCCAAGTTTGTTATCTCCTTCAAACTTTTCAGTTCCATTGATGATTCTTAGCAAGGTAGATTTGCCGCGACCATTCGCTCCAATAAGAGCTATTTTGTCGCCTCTTTCTATTACTGCATCAGTATTTTTGAGTAGGTGCAAATCGCCAAAAGACTTCGATATGTTGCCCATCTCTACCAATCTGCGACCGGGCTGTTGGTCAAAATTAAAACGAAAATTCACCGTTGCGTTCTCATCTTCTACGGCTTCTAAAATCTCCATTTTCTCCAATGCCTTGACTCTGGATTGGGCTTGGGTAGCTTTGGACGCTTTTGCCTTGAATCGCTCGATGAATCGTTCCATCTGGCGGATTTGTTGTTGCTGGTTTTCGTAGGCATTTTGTTGGATTTCCCTGCGTAAAGCTCTTTCTTCCAAGTAGAAAGAATAGTTCCCAGCATAGACATTCAGCCTGCCTTGGGATACCTCGACCGTAGTTTTGGCAACATTGTCCAAAAATTCTCTATCGTGAGAAACAACAATATACGCTCCTTCATACGTTTGTAAATATTGTTCAATCCATTGGATAGAAGGTAAGTCTAAGTGGTTAGTAGGCTCGTCAAGCATGAGTAGGGTAGGCTTCATCAATAAGAGCTTTGCGAGCATAACACGCATACGCCACCCACCAGAAAACTC
>JALOMS010000292.1 GCA_025455345.1 Thermoflexibacter sp.
GAGGAGGCTCTATATTCATATTTTGCAGAATTAATATTTGACAAAGTGCTTGGGTATAATCGTGTAAAGCATGGAGAAAAGAATCTAATGTTACAAAAAAAAAGTGAGATTGATGGAACAAAATGTGATTTTGCCTTAGGATATTTTACAAAGAATAAAGAAGTAGTAATAGCTGTTGTTGAAATAAAAGATGCTCATCATACAAATTTAGATAAGCCGCAAAACAGAAAAAATGAGAAAAACACACCAACAGAGCAAGCATTCTTGTATGCAATTAAACATGACGATTGTAAGTGGATTATTGTTTCTAATTTCAAAGAAATTCGTTTATACTCATATAAACATAAAAGTATAAGATATGAAACTTTTTATTTATCAGAGGAAATAAAAAAAGATAATGAATTAAAACGATTTCTTTTTTTACTACATAAAAATAATCTTATGAATAAATCAGGGATTTCAAAAATTGAAAAACTTTATGAGGAGCAATTAAATAACGAAGGTATGAAATATGAACCTAAAAATAGTAAAGGTCTGTTAATAGAATCGCATAAAAATCATAAAAACATTATTGATGAAATAGAATATTGCATACAAAAGTTCAATGGTTTTGGGTTTATTCCCACAAATATTCTTTCTAATTGTAAACCATTTAACACTAATCCAACCAGCAGGATATGGAATTATCAAGTATTTAGCCTAATAACTAATAATCAAGAAGTATATGAATTTTTTAAGAATACTATAATCAAAGACAAAGATATTGATTTATCTTCCGAGTATAAAACCTTTATTAAAGAAGATTTTACCCATTATAAAGATAAAGTTCAGTTTATTATTCAGCAATTAAATCACTTTTTAATACACAGGATTAGTTTTGAAGGAAAAGAAAGTGTTAATATTAAAATTAACAATCATGAAACTTGTGATTGTTTACAGTGTAATTATGAGAGTTTAGACTTTGGGAAAATTGTCAAAAAACTAAAAAACTTTCAAGGAAATCCCCCAAATAATAGTTTAGAAAATGCTTATGCTCTTTACAAAGTCCCTATTGATAGATACAAGCCAGCCTACCAAATGTATAAAGCAATTCAAAAATCAAGCAAAGAACAGAGCAAAGATATAGATTATTTTATAGCTACTTATAATTTAAGTAAGTTAGGAAACATTATGTGGAGTGATTATAATTTTGAAGATAGAGAAACTGTTATTCAAGAATTAGAAGAAATCGACTTACAAAAAGAAATTCATGATGCTCTTGATATTACCATAGATATAGATGTTAGAGAAGCTCTTTTGGAGTTGGCAGAAAGTAAATTTTTTGATAAAATAGAATGGAAAGTTGATGAAATTTTGGATAGTATAAAAAAAATAAAAAAACTTTATGATAATAGAGGCTCTCAAATAGGGGGAGAAAATGCGTATTCTCTCTGGCAACAACAATTCTATCTCTATCTTTATACAAGGCAAAACTTTGTAATTTTTGACAAGTTTACCAATTATCAAAAAATACAAAGAAAAATTTTGGAAGGTTTTATATTAAGCTATAAGACATCTAATGAATATACAAACAAACTCAAAAAGTTTAACTATTTCATACTCATTAACAATATTTTATATTTAAGCAGTGATGATTTAAAAATATTATTTGATGAAAATAATATTGAAGCCTTAGAAATTGATGAAGAAACCTATCCCAAATTATTAACTAATGCTCATAATATCTTAGGTTCTTTAATATCAATAAACCAATTCAGTAACTTACCTAATCAAGATGTTATTAATCTCCTTAATAATTCTGCTTTTGAATATGCTTTTGGAAGAATACTCAATAATTTATTTTTTGTTTTATCAAAAATAAATATTCAAAATAATGATTTTCAAGCTATTGAAAAAATATTACCTGACTTTATAAAATTCCATGATAAGGTTGCATGGTTTCACTTAAAAGGAGTAAGTGAATTTATTTACAAAAAAGGACATTTGTTCAAATTTACAACCTTGTATGACATATTAAAGATTTTAGTTGATAGACATAATCCTTATACAAACCAATATGTAGAGCTAATGGAAAAAATTTGTATAAGTATTGCTAAAAACTTCCCTGAAAATAAGATAAGTGATAATCGTTTTTTACACAAATTGTTAGGGAATTTTATTGAGGAAAGACAAGAATCTGGTCATCGTGATTTATTACCTTTTTGGCAAATATTATCTATTGAAAATCAACAAAAATTATTAGATGAGTTTATAAGTTATTTAGACAAAAAATTCAATTCAGATTTTTACTATGAACTTTTTAGGAGAAATATTATTGATTACAATTATAAAGACTATTTTGAAAAATATAAAAATAGAGTAATCAATGAATTAACTTATTATACAAGTGGAAAAAGTAATAATGACTCATTTGGAGTAAGGGATTATAGTTATAGTTTTATCTTACTTTGCCAAATCATATACATGAAGAATTTATTTGGAGAAAAAATCTTTGAACAAGTTGCTGATTTAAGGAATTTTGAAATTTGGCTCATCAATCCATATGACTTTGATTATTCCAAATTTGAAATCGAGTGGATTGAAAGAGTTGCTTGGTACACCTTTACAGATGTTTTAAAAAATATACCCCCTTTGAAAGAAAGATTGTATTCATATTTAAAAGATAATCCTTCTGATTCTAAAATATCTAAAATTTACTTTGAGCATTTTGCATGACGAACCTGAATTCTCTACCTTAGCGTAGGTAATGATGAATGATGAATTATGAATGAGTAATTAAATATAATTTATTGTTAATCAAATTGTTATTAAAAAATAATCTTCCAATTTTTCCATTTTCAAACCATATAAAAAATATGAAGCAACTTTTATCATCAGTTTTGCACGTGTTATCACGTGCAAAACTAATTACAGCAATTGCCCTTTTGCTTGTGTTTTCACAAGTAAAACTAAATACACAACAACTTTTTGCCCAAAAGAAGCAAACACCTACTGCGGCAGTCAATAGTGCAACCTATTCCAAATCAACCTATTCTGCTATGAAGTGGCGCAACATAGGTCCCTTTCGCGGTGGGCGTTCTGTAACCGCTACGGGCGTGATTGGGCAACCCTTGACTTATTACTTTGGGGGCATTGGCAGTGGCGTTTGGAAAACCGAAGACGCAGGGATTTCTTGGAAAAATGTTTCTGATAACACCTTCAAAACCAGTTCGGTAGGCGCAATTACTGTTCCTGAAAACGACCCCAATGTGATTTACGTAGGCATGGGCGAACACGCTGTGCGAGGTGTGGCAACTTCCTTTGGCGATGGTGTGTATAAGTCCACTGACGCAGGGAAAACTTGGGCGCATTTGGGCTTGGAAAAAACCTTACATATTTCAGAGATTTGCGTTCACCCTCAAAATAGCGAGGTCGTCTATGTGGCGGCGCAGGGCGCACTGCATGGCGCAAGCAAGGACAGAGGCGTTTACAAAAGTACAGATGGCGGAAAGTCTTGGAAACAAGTGCTTTACACGGACGAAAATACGGGTGCAGTGGATTTGAGCATGGACATGAATAATCCAAGAATCCTCTATGCCGCTATGTGGGAACATCGCCGCACACCCTTCCAAGTGCAAAGCGGTGGCGCAGGTTGTGCAATTTTTAAGTCCACTGACGGGGGAGAAACTTGGAAAAAACTAAGCAAAGGTTTACCTGAAAAAATGGGTAAAATTGGCGTTTCGGTTTCCAGAGCAAACTCCGAAGTCGTTTATGCCAACATAGAAGCAGAAGGTGAAAAAGCGGGCGTGTATCGCTCCAATGACGGGGGCGAAACTTGGGCGCAAACTTCCAAAGACAGAACTACGGTAGCGCGTTCTTGGTATTACATTGAGATTTACGCCGACCCACAAGATACTGAAACTGTGTATGTTCTCAATGCTCCTGTTTTGCGCTCTATTGATGGTGGCAGAACTTTTACACCTGTGCCTGTGCCGCATGGCGATACGCACGACCTTTGGCTGAATCCCAAAGACAGCAAAAACATGATTAATGCCAATGACGGAGGCGCAAATGTTTCTTTCAACTACGGTAAATCTTGGTCGAGCCAGCAGAACCAACCTACTTCGCAGTTTTATCGCGTAAGTGTTGATAATCAGTTCCCTTACAGCGTGTATGGTGGTCAGCAGGATAATACTTCTGTAAAAATTGCCAGCAGAACGGACGGAGCGGGCATTACTTGGAAAGATTGGGAAACCTCCGCAGGTTGCGAAAGTGCATATTTGGCGTATGACCCTGATAGCCCTGAAATCATCTATGGTGGTTGTTATCAAGGCATTATAGAGGCATTAGACACCAAAACAGGAGAGTCAAAAAGTATCATGGCTTATCCTTACTTGGGCTTGGCAACTCAACCCAAAAATGTGAAGTACCGCTTCAATTGGAATGCACCTATTTTGGTTTCAAAACACAATAAATCAGTGCTTTACCACGCAGGAAACGTACTTTTAAAATCCTCAGACAAGGGCATGAGCTGGACGGAAATTAGCCCTGACCTCACCCGCAACGAAAAAGACAAACAAGGCTGGGGTGGCGCACCGCTTACCAACGAAGGCGCAGGGGGAGAAGTGTATAATACGATTATGTATGTCTTTGAATCTCAACACGAAGCAGGGACAATTTACGCAGGAACGGACGATGGCTTACTTCATATCACCAGAGATGAGGGCAAAACTTGGCAGAACATCACGCCGCCTAATTTAGGCGAAGGCATTATGAATGCCGTAGAGGTTTCTCCGCACGACAAAGCAACGGCTTACGTTACTTTTTTGAAATATAAAACCAATGATTACAGTCCATACATCTATAAAACAACGGATTACGGCAAAACTTGGGCAAAAATCACCAATGGAATCAAAGAAAATCACTTTGCAAGGGTAGTGCGAGAAGACCCCAAGCGCAAAGATTTGCTTTATGCGGGTACGGAGCACGCCTTGTATGTATCCTTTGATGGGGGTGCAAATTGGCAGGACTTCCAACTCAATATGCCCATCACACCTATCAATGACTTGGTAGTTCACCAAAATGACTTGGTAGCGGCAACTTCGGGGCGTTCTTTCTGGATTTTGGACGATTTAACGCCCTTGCACCAACTCAATCAAGAAGTGGCAAAGGCTGATATGCACCTCTTTAAGCCCAGAGATACTTACAAACTCAATGGTGGCGGTGGCTTTGGTGGCGATGGTGCCGCAGGACAAAACCCTGCCAATGGCGTGATGATTTTCTATCACCTCAAAGTAAAGACAGACAGCACTTTAACGCTTGACATCATAGACCCTAATGGAAAATTGGTACGCTCATATTCTTCCAAGAAAGACGTGGTAGTGCCTAATCCTATGCGAATGACAGGCGACCCCACCCTCGAAACAGGCGAAGGCATGAACCGCATGGTTTGGGATTTTAGAACTGAAAATCAGACCCTTGTGCCAGATATTTTCTTGCCTAACAGCTTGACAGGTTACAGAGTAAAACCAGGGAAATACACCGCAAAACTCAAACTCATGGGCAAGGAAATGAGCCAAACTTTTGAGCTAATGCCCGACCCTCGTATTAAAGCAACTGCCGCTCAATATGAGGAGCAAGCAAAAGTATTGGAGCAGATTTACAATAATCTGAACGAAATTCACGAGGGCGTAAACAAAATGAGCAAGGTGAAAGAGCAGATAAAAACGATTAGTGATATGGCAGAAAGCAAGCCTTTGAAAGAAGAAGCAGAAAAATTAATGAAGAAAATCAATGAGTTAGAAGGTGAATTGATACAAAGAAAGCAAAAAACTTTCCAAGACGTGATTAACTTCCCTAACAAGCTGAATGCAGATTTTGCTCACTTGAAAGAGGAAATTGTCGATACCAACAACCCTGCCGTTACCGAAGGTGCAAAGAAACGTTTGCAAGACCTAAACGCTGCTTGGCAACAGCGCAAGGCAGAAATGCAAAAAATCCTCACCGAAGACGTGCAAAAGTTCAACGATCTCTACAAGCAACAAAGCCCGAATCCTGTGAGAGTGCCAGAGGGGAGGTAAAGTTTTTTCAAACCACTGTGAGGGCTTTTAGCCACTCACAGGGTTTTTCCTAAATCCCTAACAGTCGTTGAAAACGCTGTGAGTGGATTGCTACCTAAAACTCCACCTCACAATTCGGTAATAGCTTGTGGATTTTTTCTTGTTCTGCTTCGGAAAAGGGGTTTCCTTGTAAGTATAAATATTTCAAATTTTTCAACTCCTCGATTTGTTTCGGTAAACTGCTGAGT
>JALOMS010000293.1 GCA_025455345.1 Thermoflexibacter sp.
TGGGTTGAATCCAATAGTGCATTGACTATTTTGGTTCAGCCCACCTATATTTTGTTCTTGGATAGCCATAAACAGCAAGGGTTTATGTTCCTACAAAAATCTTAACTAATTAGTGTTATTTTAGTTATACTTTCTTTTTTTCCAATTACTATGTGTTATTTGTGCAGTATTTATACCATTATTCTTTGCTACATTTTTACCATTTGAGTTTAGTAACTCACTTATAAGAGCGGCGGCTATTTTTTCTTCTCCTGCTTGTACTTGAGTAGCTATATCTTCAGGTTTAAAGTATTTTTCTATAAACTTTGTGTCGAACTTACCTGAAATAAAAGCCTCATGTCCAAGTACATAATGGCAAAAACTTAAAGTAGTTTGAATACCTGTAATTTGAAACTCATCAATAGCCCTTTTCATTCTTTCTATGGCATCTGTACGATTATCTGCATAGGTAATTAACTTGGCAATCATATTATCGTAATAGATAGGAATTTCCATGCCTTCTTCGAATCCATCATCTACCCGAATGCCTACCCCTCTGGGGGGTCTGTAGGTGTGTAGTTTTCCTACTTCAGGTAAAAAATTGTTAGCGGGGTCTTCAGCGCATACTCTGACTTCTAAGGCATGACCATGAATTTTGAGGTCTTCTTGTCTAATACTAAGCGGTTTACCTTCTGCAATAAAGATTTGTTGTTTTACCAAATCCACTCCTGTAATCATTTCTGTAACAGGGTGTTCTACTTGTAAGCGAGTATTCATTTCCAAGAAATAAAAATTGAGTGCATTATCAACTACAAACTCAACAGTGCCTGCACCATAATAATTACAGGCTTTTGCGACTAAAACTGCACACTCCCCCATTGCCTTGCGTATATCAGGAGTTAGGCAAGAAGAAGGGGCTTCTTCTACAAGTTTTTGATGGCGGCGTTGGATAGAACACTCTCTCTCAAATAGATAAATGACATTGCCATGTTGGTCGCCAAGTATCTGAATTTCTATATGCTTAGGCGAGGTGATGTATTTTTCTATAAATACAGAACCATCTCCAAAAGCCGCAGTTGCCTCACTAATAGCGCGTTGCATTTGCTCATCAAACTCACTTTCGCTATTTACTATTCTCATGCCTTTACCACCACCACCTGCACTTGCTTTGATAAGAATAGGATAGCCTATTTCTTTTGCTTTTTGCTTAGCATCATCAATATCTGTGATTGCTTCTTTTAGCCCTGGTACTAACGGGATACCAAATCTATCTGCCGCTTTCTTAGCCTCAATCTTGCTTCCCATAACCTCAATAGAGTAAGGAGAAGGTCCTATAAAAATCAATCCAGCATCAGCTACTTTTTGAGAAAAAATTGCACGCTCTGATAAAAAACCATAGCCTGGGTGAATCGCATCTACGCCCAAGTTTTTTGCTACTTCTATGATTTTGTCCATTTGCAAGTAAGATTGGGCAGAAGGAGGCGCACCTACGCAGACTGCTTCATCAGCATATTTGACATGGGGAGAAAAGCGGTCTGCTTCACTATAAATAGCTACCGTTTTTATACCCATCTCACGCGCAGAGCGCATCACTCGCAAGGCAATTTCTCCTCTATTAGCGACTAATATCTTATTGATTTTCATGCTATTAATCTATTTTAGGAGGTGTTTTTAGAACTTTCCAAAACAAGTATGCTGTAATTACTGTAACAGCCACTTGTACTATAACCATCATTAATAAAGCTGTTGTCGTCATACGTATATTTCTTAAATATTATTTTTTTAAAATATTGATTTTAAACAATTTATAAAAAGATTTTACAAATTATCTGTACTTTCTCTGCGTTTTTTGGCTGTATAGATAATCACTGCAATAAAAATAAATGCCGCTAAGAGCAAAATACGCCCTAAATTAACAAAAAACATATTTTTCTCTAATTTGGCAATTTCTGCTGGGTCAGTTGTTGCGGCTATTTGTTCTACTAAGCCTTTGTTCATAATCTGAGCGATGATAGAGCCGTTGTCCAGACTCCAACCTTGCCCACTGAAAAGCCCTGAAATGGCAGCACCCCAATCGCCCCCTTGCGGATTGAAAATAGTAGCGATAAACACCACCAACAAGAGCAAAGGCGTAACATATTTAATCACAAAGCGATAAAACTCTGGCACTTTGATGTCTGCTCCCATATTGATTTCGTGCCAGCCCTTGTCTAAGCCAAAAATCCAAGAAGGCAAGCCCAAAACAGTGGTAAACAAGCCAAAAGACCAAGCCGCTTTTTCTCTTTTCCAACCAAACTCGTCTTGCATAAAGCCCATCCAAGGCGTTCCCATTGCCAAAGAAGAAGTAATTCCCGCAAAGAACAACAAGCCAAACCACATCATGCCCGCTATCGCAGAAAAGAACGTCCCCCATTGTTCAAATAAATAAGGCATGGTTTGGAAAGCCATTGCAAAACCTGCTTTTTCCTTTACCCAGCCCAAGCCCAAATAGCCTGCCGCAATAGGAATCACAATAGACGCACCTAATACGATTTCCACAAAACCGTTCATCCACCCTGCCGACATCGCATTCAGTGCCACATCATCTTTGGAGCGCACATAAGAAGCGTAGCAGTGAATCGTACCCATGCCTACTGAAAGTGTGAAGAATATCTGTCCTGCCGCCGCCAACCATACTTTGGGATTGGTCAAAGAGTCAAATTGTGGCTCCCACAAGTAGTTCATTCCCAAGAAAGAGTCGCAGTCTGTACAACCTTCAGGCGCACCAGAAGTTCCCAAGGTTACCCCTCTTATCGCTAAGATTACCCCAAAAACAATGAGCAAAGGCATACCAATTTTAGAAGCAACCTCTACCCCCCCTTGCAATCCTCTGGACAAGATATAAGTATTGAGTAATACACAAATCAGGTAAAAAACAACTGCCTCATAAGGAATTCCTGTGGTGGAAGTATAAATATCTGTATAATCTGTAAAAAACTGAGCGACTTGGCTTTGTGATTTACCATCGAAAGTACCAAATAAAGAATGGAAAACATAAGAAAGCGTCCAAGATTCTATATAGCAGTAATAAGCGGCAACAGCAATATTGGTAAAAATACCAAAAGTACCAATGTATTTCCAATATTTTCGCTTTTTATCCATTTCTTGGACAATAAAAGGAGTAGAATGGTGTCCAAAGCGACCACCAAAACGACCCATTGCCCATTCTATCCAAAGCAAGGGTATGCCCATTAATAAAAAACACACTAAATAAGGAATAATAAACGCTCCACCGCCATTTTGAATAGCCTGCATAGGAAAACGCAAGAAGTTGCCTAAACCCACCGCATTGCCCGCCATCGCAAGGATAAGCCCCACGCGCGACCCCCAAGATTCTTTATTTGCACTCATAATTATTTGTTTATACGATTAGATGAATGTATAATTAAATTTATGTAAATTACTAAATTGATGGAAATCAATATTTTATACAACTATGCTTGTCGAATAGATGAAGTAAAAATTATTTGATAATGCAAAACAAAGATAATTTTAAAATTAAGCAATATTTTTGAGGGTTAAATACACAAAAAATTAAATTTAGTTTCTCCAATCTGGTCTAATTGGACTTGTCCCTCTAATAGCTTCACAGCACCGACCTTCACGAGCAAGTGGAGCCTGCGGAAAGGCTACTAAAAGTTTATCACGCCTAATCGTAATACGCGAACGAACGACTGCCGAAGCCCCAAAATAGCCCAAAGCAAGCTCACGTGGATTGATATTTTCTTGGTCGAAACTTGCCTTAACAGATAAAAAGGAGCGAGAAAAGGTATAACCTATTTGTCCTTGGAATTTTCCATAATTCTTCTTGATAGCAAACTCTACTCCGTATGCACGTCCATCAGCAGGTAAAACATCAGCTTCTATACTTCTATTCAACAAGAGTCTTGCTCCATTCTTATATTCTATAATGTTCTGTATGTCCTTGTAATATGCTTCTATAGAAGTTTCCCAGCCATTATCCTTAAAATTGCGGAAATAACCAATGGCGTATTGGTCGCTAATCTGAGGACTTATGTAAGGGTCGCTAAGTTTCCAATAGTCAGCAGGCGCAATAGCAGTAGTATTAGAGATAAGATGAATGTATTAACGTGTACGATTGTAGCCAAATTTCAAAGAACTTGTTTCTCCAGTAGTAATACGCAAAGACAAGCGCGGTTCCAATCCTCCATAACTTTTTAAAACCTCTCCTTTGCCATACTGTACTGTATCTACAATATTTTGAGCATTAAGTGGTTGATTTTCAATGTATCTGTAAAGAGGTCTTGCTCCTACATTTTGGAAAAAAGAGTAACGAGAACCTACTGATACAGAAATCATTGAGGTTAATTGGAATTCTCCATAGGAAATAATTTGTTTGTTTAGTGATGTCAAAATGAATAGAAATACATTTTCTATAAAATCAAGTCAGATAAAACAAAATTGATAAAAAAAATCTTTGATAATGAATAATTTGTAAATTTAACACAATAGAAGTATAATTTTGTTAAAACTATTTTTCTTCAAATAGACTTTTTCAATTAGTACATAAAGTATAAAAATTATACATAATATAAATGATTATTAATATTTTATACTCAAACATAATTTATAACAAATAATTCATAAGCATTTATAATGTACTATTCTAAAAAATTATAGAAGTTTACATATACAAAAGCTAAGATGAACATATTTTCAAAGAGAAAAACCCCAAAATAGTAGGTTAAAGATTTAACAACTAATTTATAATCAATATTTTAATAATAGTTATATGGTAATAGTAACAGGGGCAGCGGGTTTCATAGGCAGTTGTCTGATAAGCAAATTAAATAACGACGGTTTCAATGATATTATCGCAGTAGATGATTTTTCTAATGAAACAAAAAATCAAAATTTATTAGGCAAGCAATTGATTGCTAAAGTTGAGCGTTTTTCCTTATTTGAATGGTTAGAAAAAAATCCATCTCAAATAGATTTCGTTTTTCACATAGGAGCGCGAACAGACACTACCGAGTTTGATTATCAGGTATTTGAAAAACTTAATGTGAGTTATTCTAAGCAAATATGGGATTTTTGTACGCAAAAACAGATTCCATTGGTATATGCTTCTTCAGCCGCTACTTATGGGATTGGCGAACAGGGATATGATGATAAGGAAGAAAATGTGCATTTGCTCAAACCGCTCAATCCCTACGGTGATTCAAAAAATGAATTTGACAAATGGGTATTGGCACAACAGAAATGCCCTCCCCGATGGTATGGGCTTAAATTCTTCAATGTTTACGGACCCAATGAGTACCACAAAGCAAGAATGGCATCTGTTATTTTTCATGCTTTTCATCAAATCACCACAAACAAATCCATGAAACTCTTTCGTTCTCATCATCCACTTTATAAAGATGGGGAACAATTACGCGATTTTGTCTATGTCAAAGATTTGGTTAATGTATGCTTATTTTTGATGAAAAATCAAATCAAATCAGGAATTTATAACTTGGGTACAGGCAAAGCGCGTACTTTTTTGGATTTGGCTCGCAATACCTTCAAAGCGATGAATGTTCCAGAAAATATTATTTTTGTGGATACTCCTTTGGACATACGCGACAAATACCAATACTTCACGGAAGCCAATATGAGTAAACTTACACAAGCAGGTTATAATCACCCTTTTACTTCTTTAGAAGAAGGAATAGAAGACTATGTAAAAAACTACTTAATGAAAAATTTGTATTTATAAATATCTATTTTTTTACAAGTTATAGCTCTCAGATAAGAAGGCTATTCATTACAACCATCTTTGACAAAGTTTTTAACTTTGTCAAAGATAATTTTAATTGGGAAGTCTATTTATAAAACCTGCTAATCAGCAAGTTAGTCTAATGCCGCAACACCAGGTAATACTTTGCCCTCCATAAGCTCTAACAAAGCACCTCCCCCAGTAGAAACATAAGAAACCTCATCTGCAAATCCTAATTGATTGATGGCGGCAGCGGAATCTCCCCCACCAATTAGAGAAAAACCACCGTTTTGGGTAGCTTTTACAACTGCTTTTGCTACTTCAATAGTGCCTTTTGCAAAGTTAGGCATTTCAAATACGCCCATAGGACCGTTCCAAAGAATTGTTTTTGATTCTGCTATAATACTTGTATATTCTTTAATTGCCTCATTACCAATATCTAATCCCATCCAACCATCAGGAATATTCATGCTACTTGTATTTTGGGCATTGGCATCATTGGCAAAGTTATCTGCGATGACCGAGTCTATGGGTAATAGTAACCTAACACCTTTTTCTTTTGCTTTTTTTACCAATTCATTGGCTAATTCTAAGCGGTCTTCTTCCAACAATGACTTTCCTATCGTTCCACCAGCCGCTTTCATAAAAGTATAAGCCATGCCACCGCCAATGATTAAGTTATCTACTTTGTCTAACAGATTCTCAATAATCAGAATCTTATCAGAGATTTTTGCGCCGCCCATGATAGCTGTAAAGGGTTTTTGAGGATTCTGCATGACTTTATTACCATTCTCGACCTCTGCTTGCATGAGATAGCCACAGATTTTGTCTGTAAAAAATTTGGCGGCTATAGTCGTAGAGCCGTGCGCGCGGTGAGCAGTACCAAAAGCGTCATTTACATATACATCGCCAAGTGTAGCTAATTTTTTAGAAAACTCATCATCACCTTTTTCTTCTTCCTTATAAAAACGCAAATTTTCTAAAAGCAATACTTCCCCCATCTGCAAACTTTGGGATAATTCTACGGCACTCTGTCCTATACAATCATCTGCAAACTTAACATTTAGTCCAAGTGATTGGCTTAGGTGATTAACCAAATGTTTGAGAGAATATTTTTCTTCGTAGCCCCCTTTAGGTCTGCCGAGATGGGACATCAGGATAGTAGCTCCACCATCTGCTAAGATTTTTTTGATGGTTGGAAGTGCCGCTTGGATGCGATTATCATCAGTAATATTGTATTCTTTGTCCAAAGGCACGTTAAAATCTACACGAATTAGTGCTTTTTTCCCTTTGAAATTAAATTCATTTAAGTATTTCATGGTCAGTTTGATTATTGTTTCTATTTGAAAATTATAATTTTGATTTCAGTTCCTGAGCTAATTTTTCATACCCTTCTTTGCCCAAAAGTGCGAACATATTATTTTTGTATGCTTCTACTCCCGGTTGGTCAAAAGGATTGACTTCTAAGATATAACCGCTAATAGCACAGGCTTTTTCAAAGAAATATATCAATTGACCTAAATAGAATTCATTGATTTGGGGGATTTCAAGTATGAGATTGGGGACTCCACCCTCTACGTGAGCGAGTAGCGTGCCTAATTCTGCTTGCTTATTTACCTCTTGGAGACTTTTCCCCACTAAGTAATTCATTTTGTCCAAGTTATCACCGTCATACGGAATATCTATCCGTTTTTGAGTATTTTTGACGGAAAGGATAGTTTCAAAAATAGAACGTTCGCCATCTTGTATCCACTGCCCCATAGAGTGCAGGTCTGTGGTAAAACCTACGCTGGCAGGGAATATGCCTTTTTTATCCTTGCCTTCACTTTCTCCATAAAGTTGTTTCCACCATTCCGCAAAATATTGTAAGCGAGGGTGGTAATTCACTAAGATTTCTATTTTTTTGCCGCTTCGGTATAGGGCATTACGAGCCGTTGCGTACATAAGCACTACATTTTCATGTATATTTGTGCTATTTTCAGAAATTTCTTTCATCGCTTTTGCCCCCTTTACCAACTGCCCAATATCAAACCCCGCAATAGCAATAGGCAA
Organism: Thermoflexibacter sp.; assembly: GCA_025455345.1. Taxonomy (GTDB): domain Bacteria; phylum Bacteroidota; class Bacteroidia; order Cytophagales; family Thermoflexibacteraceae; genus Thermoflexibacter. Next base: position 7,790 of record JALOMS010000293.1, read on the forward strand.
CAACCCCACAGCAGTAAGCACAGAATAACGCCCCCCTACATCAGCAGGAATAGCGAATGTCTTATATCCTTCATTTTCTGCCATTTTTCTCAAAGCTCCACTTTTAGGGTCTGTAATAGCGATTATGCGGTCTTTGGCTCCTGATTTTCCATATCTTTCTTCCAAATTTTGCTTCAACATTCGGAAAGCAATTGCTGGCTCAGTAGTCGTACCTGACTTTGAAATTACTACTACTGAATATTCTCTTTCGTTCACTATTTCTAATAAATCTGCATGATAATCGGAACAAATATTATGACCAGCGTACAATACAGTAGGAGCTTGTCCATTGATTTTCAATTGACTGAAGTGATGAGAAAGTGCGTCTATGACTGCCTTTGCTCCCAAATAAGAGCCACCTATTCCGACTACCACTACCACCTCCGAAATAGCGCGCAGATGACGAGCAGTTTCGCCTATTTCTTTCAGATAGCCCTCGTCTATGTCTTCGGGCAAGTCCAACCATGCAAGTCCAACCATCCCAAAAAGTCATTCCCTGCGCCTGTTTTTTTGGCTAATATTTTGTGATGAGTATTTACTATCTCTTGATAGCCATCTATTTCATTGGGCGATAGAAAATTTGTTGTTTTGGAAATATCAATTCGTATAGATTCCATGTTAATAATGTTCAGTGTTTTCAAAATTCTTTGCAACTTAATAAATTTTCTATACAGAAAAATAGCAAAACCAATTAAATTTCCTTCTTATTTCCATTGTCTTTGATTAACTATTGGGTAAGTCTGAGTTAGACTTGCTGGATTTCGAATAATTTTTGGTTTTGATGAATAAGCAAATAATCTATTTTTTTCATGTAATTGCCTGATTTCCAATTCTACTTTGAGATTTATATGGTAGCCATGTTGTAAGCACAAGCGGTATTTGGTCTCTTAACGTTTTTGGCTCATCACAATAATAGGAGCTTGTATCGCCGCCAAGCAAGGAAGT
>JALOMS010000294.1 GCA_025455345.1 Thermoflexibacter sp.
AATAATCAAGATTGCAATGATAATAATGCCGCAATCAATCCTAATGCAGTAGAAGTCAATGATGGAGTTGATAATGATTGTGATGGAGATATTGATGAGTCCACAGTATATTTTAGAGTATATGAAAACCCATCTACAGATGGAAGATTCTATGTAGATTACACAAACCCAGGAGATACACAATTACAATTAATCGTAGTTGTTCAGGCTACAGGGCAGGTCGTTTACCAAGGCAATATTTTCCTTGATAATACAGGCAGTGTACGTGGATTCTTTGTAGATGGAACATCGCTGGCAAGTGGTTCTTATCTCTTTAGAGTGATTAGCACACCTACCAATCAGTCATTATCTTTCAAAGTGATAAAGTTATAGCAACTATTTTGTCAAATTAAGAGTTATAAAAAGAGGTTGGCTATCGATAAGCCAACCTCTTCTTTATTTGAATACGTAAAATGGAAAATTATCAAGATAAACACATAGTCATTTTTGACGGGGTTTGTAATCTTTGCAATGGTGCTGTAAATTTTCTTATCGATATTGATAAAAAAAATCGCTTACACTTTGCCTCTTTACAATCTGAGTTTGGGCAAGAAATATTAAAAGCACATAATATGCAAACCCAAGACTTTAATACTTTTATTTTTCTTAGTCATGGTCAGTTATTTACTCGTTCGACTGCCGCTTTAGAAGTAATGAAAATTGTAGGAGGGATTTGGTCTTCAGTAGCAATATTAAAATTTGTTCCAAGAATAATACGAGATGGAGTATATAAACTAATATCTAAATATCGTTATAGCATCTTTGGCAAAAGAGAGGCTTGTCGAGTTCCTACCCCAGAACTCAAATCAAAATTTTTATAATTGGGCTTTTTCCACTATGCTTTTTTGCACTAAAAAATAAAAACTGCTCCAAAACCACTTTAAACACCACTTTTCTCAAAAAGTTTGACAAATGTATGTCAAACCCAAGAGCGTTGTGAGAGAGCAATTATAGTTTTATTAATCCATTGAGAATCAGTAAAACAAACTACAATGCAAAAGACGTAATCTTTCTAAAAAGATTACGTCTTTTATCCACACTCTTGCAATAAATGCCAAAAAAATTTGACTGTCTTACTTTATCCCACTTCTCCTGCGAGTCCTAATTTTTCTGGAGAACGCCACAAGCCTGAAAGCAATAACTCGCGCATAGCAATATATTCTTTGGGAAGTTTGTCATACATCTTCTCAAAAAGTTCCTCATGAGCAAGTAGTTCTGTCTTCCAAGCCTCATTGTCTATGTTATTAATTTTTTCAAAATCTTCTTTAGAAAACTCATATCCATTCCAATCTATGTCTTCGTATAGAGGCATCCACCCAATCGCACTTTCCCAAGCAGAAGCGCGACCTTTGATACGGTCTATGACCCATTTGAGTACACGCATATTATCGCCAAATCCATTCCATAGGAACTTGCCATCGGCACTTTTTCTAAACCAGTTTACACCAAATATACGTGGTGGACGTTGTAAGTTACGTCCAAATTGGAGCCAATGATTGAAATAGTCTGCAACATGATAACCACAGAAAGGCAACATTGCAAATGGGTCTCTGCGGACTTTTCCTATTTCGCCAAAAGCGGCGGCGGTCATTTCCGAACCCATAGTAGAAGCCAAATATACACCAAAATTCCAATTAAATGCCTGATAAACAAGTGGTATAGTGGTGCTTCTTCTTCCTCCAAAAATAAAAGCACTTATCATAACGCCTTTAGGATTTTCCCATTCGGAGTCTATGCTTGGACATTGGGAAGCAGGAGTCGTAAAGCGAGCATTAGCGTGCGCCGCAGGTTTACCACTTTGAGGGTCATAGAGTTTCCCTGTCCAATCTATCAGTCCTTCAGGAACTTCTTTACTCATACCTTCCCACCATACATCACCATCAGGCGTAATGCCTACATTGGTAAAGATAGTATTCTTTGCGATTGTAGCCATGGCATTGGGGTTAGTTTTGAAGTTAGTACCTGGAGCTACACCAAAGTAACCCGATTCGGGATTAATCGCATACAAATCTCCTTTTTCATCGGGATGTATCCATGCAATATCATCTCCAACGGTTGTGATTTCCCAATCGCCCATTTCTTGAGGAGGAATAAGCATGGCAAAATTTGTTTTCCCACACGCACTTGGGAAAGCCGCCGCAATGTAGGTTTTTTCACCTTGGGGGCTTTTTGCGCCTAAGATGAGCATGTGTTCTGCCAGCCAGCCTTCTTCTCTGCCCATAGAGGAAGCTATACGCAAAGCCAAGCATTTTTTCCCTAAAAGTGCGTTGCCTCCATAACCAGAACCATAAGAAATAATAGACCTTTCTTCGGGGAAGTGAACAATATACTTCACCGTAGGATTACAAGGCCATTTTACATCTTGTTGTCCTTCTTGGAGGGGTGCGCCTACGGTATGCAAACATTTGACAAAATCTCCCGTTGTTCCCAATACGTCCCAAATCTTACTACCCATACGAGTCATGATTTTCATATTGACGACCACATATTCCGAATCAGTAATTTCGATACCAATACGAGATAGGGGAGAACCCACTGGACCCATACTAAAAGGAATAACATATAACGTTCTACCTTTCATACAGCCATTGAATAGTCCTTGTAAAGTAGCTTTCATTTGCTTAGGAGCGACCCAATTATTGGTCGGTCCAGCATCTTCCTTACGCAAGCTACAAATGAAAGTCTTATCTTCTACGCGCGCCACATCACTTGGGTCAGAGAAACAGGCGTAGCTATTGGGTCTTTTTTGCTCATTGAGCTTAATAAACGTGCCTTTATCTACTAACTTTTGGCACATTTGATTATATTCTTCTTCCGAACCATCGCACCAATATATTTCATTGGGTTGGCAAAACTCTGCCGTTTGCTTTACCCAAGCAATGATTTCTTCTTGTTTCAAATTTGCAGGATACTTAGTTGTAAGCATGATAAAAATAGATTTTAAAGATTAATAAATACACTTAAAAAGATTATTTATCTAATTTTATTGCAATGCTAAGTCTTTTTTGGGTGAGTAAAAATGACAAAAATCACTTTTAGAAAAAAAAGGATAATATTTTAGCGTAATTGTGCTAACTCTTCTTTTTATCTTCTAAAAAGCTATCAACTTTCATCAATATTTTATTGAGAACCATCTTAAAGTTCTCGTCTAAGGGTATATCGGTCTTGTTATGAGCTGTTTCTGCCAGACGTTGCGCTTGCTGTTGGGAATTTTGGGGGCGGTTGAGCGGAGGAATTTTCATTACACCCTCCAACAAGTCCGTATCTATGCTGGTAATAATAGTTTCCAAATTTTCGACTCTTTGTTCTAATTCTTTGATTCTGTGTTCCATAACTTGTGGATTCCTTTGCCCATGGTAGTTACCACTGCCTAAGAATGTTTGGACAATTTTTGAAATGATAAGTGCCATTGTTACACCTACTGGAATAACAATGAGCAACATGAGCAAAGTATAATCTGAAATCATTTTGAGTAAGTTAAATGTTTGAATGGTACTGATTGATGATACACCAAATCAGTACCATTGGCTTATTTTATTGCTTAAATTAGTCATTATTCCTTTACTACTTTCCTCCAAATAGTGCCTTGATGAGTATGGATTTCTACCATATAAACCCCGATGGCTAAGGAAGTCAAGTCAAGGATACATTTCTTCCCTTGTTGTAAGTTTTCTATGTCAGTTTTTACATACTTCCCTGAGATTTCGTACAAACGAATTTCTTTTATCCTTTCCTTGCCTGCCTCAATAGTCAGTTTGTTTTGAGTAGGGTTAGGATATACCTTAATTGCTTGATTAGTAAGGTCTTCTTCTACGCTGACCAATCTGTGATTGTATTGGGCTGAAAAGCTACGACACCCATTCTCATCGGTAATACGCACATAATAAATCCCAGACTCTGTTACTGTAATTTCCTTATTAGTAGCATTAGGAATGACATTATTGTTCAAAAACCACTCGTAGTTACTGACAGATTGGGCAGTAGTTTCGGCAGTAAGCACATCTTGCGTAGCTTTGACTGTAACCTGTGGCACTACAAATTTTCTAATTGACACGGATTTAGAAGTGCTTACGCAGTTTTCCTTTGTAATGAGAAGGACAGCATAGTTGCCTTCTTCTCTCACAGTAATTCTGTCCAAGGTAGCATTGGCTATTTTGACATTATTGAGTAACCACTGATAACTTTGGACTTCTGATAGCACAGGGGCTACTAATATCGTATTGATTCTCTCCTCATTACAATAAATAGTTTGTCCTCTCACCTCTATTTCCAAGGGCGAGCTTGTTTGTTGGCAGTCTGTTCTTACGATAAACTGCGCGCTTCGGAGGGTCAGCTGTGGGGCTTTCTTATTGGTAATGACCAATACATAAATACCCGTATCTTCTCTTTCAGCATTTGTTTTGCTAAAGGAAGTTCCCTTGGCATTGGCTAAAGGGCTACCATTTTTGAACCATTGGTACTGATTTTCTTTGCCTCCTGTAATCACTTTCAGTTCAAAAGGAGAACCTAAAGGCACATTTAGCTCTTGAGGCTCACCAATAGGGGCTTGGGGCGCATAAAGAAAGTCTAAATTTGGCATTTCTTTTTTGTAAAAATCAACCAAATCTTCTAAATCTCCAAAGTCTAAATTATTGAAATCCAAGGCAAAGGAGCGTAAGTTTACTAAGTCTGTGAGTTCTTCGGGCAACTCGTCTATGTAGTTTGCATAGGCATAGAATTCCTCCAAATCTTCTAATCTTCCTATGCCGTCGGGAAGTTTTTCTAAAAAGTTATTGGAAATATTTAGGTATTTTAACTTGGCAAAGAAAACAATAGCTTCTGGCAAATTAAGTAAGAGATTATCTTCTAAATTCAAAACCTCCAAGTTTACCAAATCTTCTATATCCTCTGGAATTTCCTCAAAGAAGTTGCTGTTTAAGAACAAATTGCGTAGTTTGGATAAATTGCCTATTTCTGGAGGTAGGCTCGTAAAGAAATTATAAGAAAGCAAAAGCGTTACTAAATCTGGGAAATCACCAATCCACGCAGGCACATCACCCTCAAACTGATTCTGACTAAGGTCTAAATAAGCAAGTTTCGTTAATAAACGCAAGGACTCAGGGAGATTGCCATATATTTGATTATTAGACAGGTTAAGGTATATCAAATCCTCAAATATTTCTGCATCAAACACATCAGGAATTTCTCCTTCTAAGCCATTGTTAGGTAAGCTGATTTGCACCAAATTCCCATTTTGGAATACTAATCCACACCATGTGCTTATGGGCTGGTTTCTATCCCACTTACACGTCCATTTTTCAGTACCCCCTAAGGCATTGTAGAGTTTGATAAGTGCCTCTATATCAATCTCTCTAAGCTCAGGAACAATGGAAAGTGTAATGTCTGAGCGTTTGAGCGTAAGGGCAGGTACGAGTTCGTTATCTACAAGGCAATAGTATTCCCCTTCGTCTGCGATAGTAACATTTCTAATGACTAAGGTCGCCTCATCTGCACCCGAAATATTGCCCTCATTTTCTAAAGCTACATCATTTTTGTACCATTGATAGCGATTTTTGCTACCTCCTGTCAGAGATACCATTCGTACCGTAGTACCTTGGTTTGCCTTGATATTTTCTGCAAAATAAATCTCATTTTGAGGTGCATACGTAAAATTAGGAATTCGGCTGGCAAAAGGCTCTAACTTGTCAAAAGTAAAGAAGTTATTACTAAAATCTACACGTCTTAATCTATTGAGTGTGAGGATAGAATTGGGTATATTACCAAAAAGATTGTTATTGGCAAGGGACAAGCCTGTTACCCTATCTCCGTTGATTTCCACGCCAAAATAATCACATAATTCGTCTTCTAAATCCCACGCATTTCTCCAACCTTGCCCATTGAGTCCTCTGTAAATATCTCCTAAAACCACCAAATCTTGGTCTGTAATACACTTATTGTCCACCACAACGGTTGCGCGGTTTTCTAAAACAGTAGAACACCCTGTAATTTTATTTTTGGCAATTACTTGATAAGTAAGGGTTTCCGTAAGGGCTTCCGTAGGGAGAGTTACTATGCCTTCTTGGTCTGCTTCTAAGGCATTACCTACTAAGACTAAATCCTCACTTCTTTGCAACTGATACGTAACCCCCTCTTCTGCTCCTTCTACAATAACATTGGTTTTTTCTCCAGATTCTATTCCGTCCAATTCAGGATAAACAAATAGTTCATTGTTGGGCAGAGGGAGTTCGGGATAAAATTATCGTACCTCCAACAATATTATTGACTATCAATTGGCTATTTTTGGCAGTAGCATTGAGGTCAGCTTGCCCATCTCCGTCAATATCTATAAAATAAGATTGACCTTCTTGCACATTGTCCATAGTCAGCACTAATGTCCCATTAGGTTTATCGCAAACTGTGGCATCAGTCGCTATCGCATCTACTACTACTGGTGGCGGGATAGGTGGAGCAGTATAAGGTGTAATCGTGGTAGGGAAAAGATTAGGA
>JALOMS010000295.1 GCA_025455345.1 Thermoflexibacter sp.
GTATTTTGTCAAAAATATTGGTGGCAAACAGACCGACTTACCAACGAACCCCCAAGTATAGTAAGCTGTAATGAAAACATTTTGAGTGATTTAAGAGGTAAAGCCAAAGCAGAAACCACTGGTGAAGATAACCTGAAAACAGTAGAATTAGTCTTTGCGGCTTACGAATCTGCCTTGAAAAATGAGGTCATCAAGTTCTAAGTATCCCTCTCTATTTTTCTATGCTTATACCAGTTTTAATCGTTGCGATATCCAACCATTCATTTTATCCAATACTTGCATTTTGATAGTTTCATTGTGGAGTTCGTGTTTCATTCCGTCCCAAAATTGCAGAGTAATCCAATTAGGAGCTATCTGATGAGCAAACTCTTCGGTAGCTTTATGAGAAGTAATATTATCCCCTGTCCCATGCATGAGCAAAAGCGGAAGTGCAAAATTTTTAGCATTTTGTATAGCAAGCAAACCTGCTTTAGTGATTTCTACAAACATTTTGGCAGTAACAGAGTTATGCACTAAGGGGTCTGCCAGATATGCCTTACCTATTTCAGCGTCGTGAGATAACTCTCTTACATTCAAATCACTCTTTTCTGTAAATTTTGGATAGATTTTCGCCATCAATGTGCCTAACCATAATTTGATAGCAGGCGGAGAAAATGATAATTTCAACCAAGGACTTGTAATGATTACTCCTTGCAAAAAATTAGCTTGGGTTTGCAACACAAAGTTAGCAACTATGTTGCCCCCCATGCTATGACCATAGAGAAATAATGGAACATCTTTAAATTTTTCTTTGACTAAGGCTAAAAATGACCCTACGTCATCTATCAAAAAATGATAATTGGGAGTATGTCCACGTTTTCCTTCTGATTTGCCGTGTCCTCTTTGGTCAAATCCAATAAACCCATAGCCTTGTTCGTTCATATACTTTGCTACATGCTCATATCGTCCTATATGTTCTGCAAAACCATGAATAGTACAAATCATTGCCTTTATAGGAACATGAGGCAGCCAACATCTCCCAACAATTTTTAAATTGTCTGCACTTTGCCAATCAAAATCAAAGTTTTGCATTACCTTTTGCGTTTTTTAGGCTTTACTTTAGGCGTATTGCGTTTGTAAAGTGGTTTTTTGTACGAAGGACCAGGTAGTGAAGGATGTTCTACCTTTCGTTTGATATTGGTATTAGACCTGCCTTTGGGTGCGCCATAAACCCTACTTTTTAGGAAACCAAACTTGTAACCAAGCATGAGTTCATTCGTACCTCCTGCGATACCTTGTAGATTTCCTGTGGCAAAATCTCGCGCATAACCAAATCTCAAATTGTTAAAACTTACACCTACCCCTACAATTGCTCCATAATCAAAGCGATATGCGGCATTACCCCAAATAATGTTGTTGTAAGTATATTGAACCCCAAAATCTAACTGCAAAGGAGTATTTTGGACATATCTTGCCATAATCATAGGCTCAATGCGGTGCATCTCATCATAAGTTTTGAGTGTACACTTGGCAGTAAGCAAATAGTGTGGCTGTAATTTAAGGTTATTATCGGCTTCGTCTATTGCTCTGACTCCCCCATTTAGAAATTGAGGAATAGAAAATCCAATTTGAAATTTATCTTTAAAAATATAATTAATCCCAAAAGCAAATTCCATAGACATATAATTGCCTGTATTATTCGCTATTTTAGGGTCTCCGGGGTGTAAAATATATGCACGACTAAAATCTACACTTGTTTGGTTAAATCCTGCTGACAAACCAAAAGAAAAATAGGAAGAATTCTCGTACAAGCTAAAAATATGATAAGCATAACTAAACATTACTTTATTTTGCCTAAATATACCAATATTGTCTTGATAGGCATTGACCCCAATCCCACTGCGGGATTCGTAAAAAGGTAAATCTATGGTTATCAGATTAGTAACAGGTGCGCCCTCGATACCATCCCATTGGTTTCGGTGAGTAACATTCACCGAGCCAAATTTGTCTAAGCCTGCCCATGCAGGATTATAGATAAAAGGATTTGCAAAATATTGGCTATATAGGGGAATTTGCTGTGCAAATATTTTTCCACTCATTACAAAGAGTATTCCAACTAAAAAAATCTTCTTCATTACTTAATATGTTTCTGTGTTCCTTAAGTTCGTATTGTGCGTGTAATGCTTCAGGAGGCTTGATATTGTTGTTTTTATTATTTTAGAATAGCTTGTTCTTCTTAGGCTATTTTAGAAGAACAAGCTATCTAAAAGTCGTCAATTGATGATAGAGAAAGAGCCTTTTTTCGGTCGACTGGTAAGTCCAAAAGTTACTACATAGAAATATACCCCTGTCGGTAGTAATTCTCCATTAATAGTTCCGTCCCAATCATTTTTATAATTTTTTCTTTGAAATATTTCTTTCCCCCAACGATTAAACACGATAATCGTATTCTCTGGATAGAGTTCTATATTTTTTACATATAAAATGTCATTCAAGCCATCTCCATTGGGAGTAAGTACATCTACTACATCTATGTCTGCTTCATTGATTACTCTTACCAAAACACTGTCCACATTCCTACAACCCGCCGCATCTATACCTGTAACTATATAAGTAGTTGTTACTCTTGGGCTTGCGATTGGGTTAGCAACAGAGTCCCTATCTAATCCATCTTTTGGAGTCCAAATATACGAACTTGCGCCTGTGGCTAATAAACGAACTCCAAAACCAATCGTAACAGAAGTGTCTTTACCCGCATCTACTTTAGGTAATTCTAATAAGCGAATTGGCACGGACAAACTCGTATCACTAAAACATTTATTACTTGCTATACGGCGATAATAACTTGTCGAATCTGGTATAGGAGGAGCCAAATCTCGCCCAACAGCTCTATTTATATTAGTCCATGTTCTTCTATCTTTGGATACTTGCCATTGGTATTGGAATACCCCAACATTATCCGTAGGCGTAGTGCCTTTGAGTGTGTCAGGTTGGACTCCACGGCATACGATTAAGCCAGTACCTATGACTCTATTGTTTGTAGGAGGTTCATTCACTGCAATCAATACTACATTGCTCGTATCTGAAAAACACGCAGATTGTACTATCCTCCTGAATTTGGTACTTCTCAGTAAGTCTGGTGTATAATTTCTGGTATTTGCGATAGTTTTCCAAGTGCTATCCGTGATACTTTGTTGCCAAATATATGTATATGTGCTATCTCCTCCAGTTGGTAAAGAGCCTGCCAAGCTATCTGCTTTTGCTCTTAGACAGATTTCCTGATTATCCCTAATAATGTTATTTCTAACTTTGCTTACAAAATTAATCTTTACTACATTACTTGTATCTACGCCGCATTGACGAGCAGTAACAATTCTCCTATAATAAGAAGTACGAGTAATGCCTTGCGGTTGAAAACTTTGGAGGGTATCTGCCAAAGACCACCGCACAGAATCAGTAGAAACTTGCCAGCGATAACGATAACCGCCACCACCACCCAAAGGTATAGTGCCTACTATTTCTCTAATTGTTTCTCCTTCACAGACAGATTGATTCCCATTAATTCGATTATTTTCTATGGCAGAAACAGTAGTAATGCTAATTACATTGCTAATATTGAGCTTACAACCATTATCTATGACTCTGCGGAAAAATAACTTTCCTAAAGGCATATTTTTAGGTGGGCGATAGCCTATATTATCCCCTAAAGTGTCAATTCTTGCCCAGTTAATAGAATCAGGCGAGGTTTGCCAAATATATCGGAAGAATCCTTTGCCTTGAGGTTTGGTTGCTTGTAAGGAATCTGGAGCCAAGTTGTTACAATTTAACTGACTTGGGCTTGTAATTCTATTTTCCCCAAAATCAAATGCACGAGCCACTACTAAGATATTACTTGTATCAGCGTAACATAAACTATTGACTATGCGACGGAAATAAGTAGTATCTGTAACATTATCCAATACCAGACGGAGCGAATCTCCTCTATTGTTCCAGTTACGTCTATCCAAAGAACTCTGCCAGACGTATTTATAGTTACCTCCCCCATTGATAGGCACATTGCCTGTGAGTCTGACTTTTGTGGTATCTCCGTCGCAATATACAGGGATATTTGATTGAACTCTATTATTAGCTATTGGTTTGAAAATATCAATAGTAACTGTATTGCTCGTATCTCTACCGCATTGATTAAATACAATACGGCGGAAATAGGTAGTACGAATGATATTATTTAGAGGATATAGCCTAAGCATAGTATCTGCTTTGGTAACAGTGTCTGCTCTTATCCATGTTTTCCTATCTAAAGAAGCCTGCCATTGAAACTTAAAATTAACTGTGTCCTTACGAGTAATACCAACTGTATCACCTAAGAAGGTTATCTTTCCATTAGGACAGATAATTTGGTCTTTACCAATAGCATTTGCACCAAAGGGTTGTAATACTTTGACAGTGATTATTTTACTCGTATCTGTAAAACATGTTTTATCACTCGCAATCCTTCTGAAATAAGTAGTTTCAAAAACATCTATTGGTTTATAATCTTCCGAACCATCAGCATCCGTCCATTCCTTAAGGTTTGTGGTATATTGCCATTGGTAAGCATATCGTCCATCGCCTCCTGTTAGTTTCCTTAAACTTCTCAAGGTCTTAGCACTATCTCCTAAACATATCGTTTGGTCAGCACCAACAACGTTATTGGCTAATTTTCGGAAATACTTGATTGTTACAATATTACTTGTGTCATTGATACAACGTCCATCACTTGCCAAGCGTCTAAAAAACGTAACTGTATCTGGCAGAGAGCCTATGCGAAGATTCTGCCCTATGCCTATATTTGTCCAATTTCTCCTATCTATACTGCGTTGCCATTGATAAGTGAGGGCTGTTCCTTTAGAACCCGTAGGGACTGTTCCTTGCAAGGTTGGGAAAGGTTGCCCTTCGCAAATACTTTCATCTTTGTCTATCCTACTCCCTACAATGCGACACGGATTGATGATAATAGTTAATTTTCTGAAAAAGGTCAATCCTGCAACCCTTGTATTGGTTACTTGTAACAAGTATTTGCCTTCTTGTGTATTTTTCATAGCATCCCGAAGTTCTAACTTGCTATCTGGACCAGGGGAACTAAGCGATGTACCATTTCTAAACCATTGGTAAAGGTTATTCGAGCCACTTACAGTGAGCGTATAAGAAAAAGGGTCTCCTTCATTAATCGTAATAGTGCTATCTTTGGTCGTACTATTCCCTATTTTTACGGCTACTCCTAATGTATCTTTCGATGTTCCCTCGGGTAGATACGTAAAAGTTGAAAACTTCCCAATATTAGGCTCTAAACTACCAAATCCCAATTGATTGTTATTAATAATGACCGAGCCTAAAGTCGTAATACTCGTCAAATCAGGCAAGGCGGTGAATTGATTTTTACTTAGATTTAATGTGGTGAGTTTCTTTAGATTAGTAATCCTATCAGGAACTTTTCCAGTCAAAGAATTCCCTGATAAGTTTAATACCGTTAATTCTGTTAAATTCCCTATGGAATCAGAAAGAGAACCTGTCATCTTCACAGTTGGAAGTATCAAACTCGTTACTCTACCTCCCATTAAGGTAACTCCGCCCCATTGGGTCATAGGTTGCGTCAAATTCCATGGAACATTAGCAAGTCCTGACCATGAAGCTCCCGCAGTACGCCTGTATAAATTAACTAAAGCTAAGGAATCCTGACAACGTGGAGTTGCACAACCTTGCGCGCTGATTTCTTGTGTAAACGCACTTAAAAGCAATAAGATAAATAAAATAATTCTATACTTTTTCACTGTATTCCAATAAGTTTATTGAACAATATTATGAGTCTTTATATGCAAAGAGTAGCTAAACAAATAAGTATATTTTCTCAATAGATAAAATTGTTATTGTAATTTTTTAAAGTATAAGTATGCTCATGCAGAAGTTTGAATGACAAAATTTTTAATATGTATAGTGCTTTTTACTTATTTCACTTGAATATCTGATAAAAATTGTACCATGATTACTTTTTATCCTAAAAAAAGTAAAAAATCTGCTAATAAATATATAAATTATCTTTAACAATTAAATCACTAAGGTAATATTAGGAGCAAAAATAAGAGGAAAAATGAGAAATTAAAAACCAAGTTGTGTTAAAGTCTGATTTACTCATTTTTCTTCTAAGAGCAATACAAATTTATAATGGGTTTGTTTCATTCCTCTTTTTTGATAAAATTCATGTGCCGCAATGCGTTTTTGGTTACACGTAACCTCCAGATT
>JALOMS010000296.1 GCA_025455345.1 Thermoflexibacter sp.
AATAAATACTTTTTAGATGCTTTGGGCTTGTACGGTATGGAAAAAATCACGGTTTGTGAAAAAGCCATGCACGCATTGATAGATAGCTCTGCCTCTAACAAAGAAGTGTTTAAAAATTTCAATGACTATAAGCCAAGCAATGTAAGAGAGGCTTTTATCAATATTAGAGTAGCCAATGCCCTGATAGAAGCCAAACAGTACGAAGTAGCACAAAAGTTACTCTTAGAATCGCTAAGTATGGTCAAAGACGCAAATATGTATTGGGAGGCTTCTGCATACGAGTATTTGGGAATGTTGGGGTGGGAAACAGACAACAATGTGAAAGCTGGACAATACTTCAACTTAGCAATTCCCAAATATGCCAAACTTAACTGTAATATTACAGTAGCCGTGTTAAAGCATTTGCTTAAAAGTGTAGAACAAAAAGAGGAAATTTATGGTGGGATTGAAATAGGTTCAAAAGGCATTAGGGCAAGTGTTATAGGAGTAAAACTAACAAAATCAGGAGAATATGTCTTTGACATTAAACACTCGGAGGCAGACCACTCTGTTTCTCTCGCACCTACCAAGGCTGGAGACCCTATCGCCGATTTGTCGATGACAAGTGCCGCAAATATTATAAAGTTCTACGCTGACAAACTCGTAAGCGAGCATGAAGTTCCTCAAGACCGAATATTTGTAGTAGGGAGTAGTGGTGTAGCTTTAGCAAAAAACACAGAAGATTTGAAAAAGAAGATACAAGCTACTTTTAGGACTTTCCCTCCTAATATAGAATTTGTTACACCCGAACAGGAAGTACAGTTTGACATCATAGGAACTATTCCGACCAGCACCCGCTATCAAGCCGCCGTCATAGACATTGGTGCAGGAAATATCAAAGTAGGCTGTATGACCAAACCGTCTAACTCAAACAAAGACGAACCCAATGTATTTGCTTTTAGTATTCCTTATGGAACAGAAAACTTCAAAGAATTAGTCAAACAACAAAAAGGGGATTTTAATGCAACAGCAAAACAATTGGCTAATACAAAAATACTGCCTACGCTTCGCACCGAATTACAGCGCAAAGGCATTATCAAAGAAAGAAAAATCATTTATCTCATGGGTAGTGCCTCTTGGGAGTTAGCTACTTACCTATACCCCCAATACGTAAACGAACATTTTGTCCCTATTATCATTGCGGATATTAATCGTTTTAGAGATATGTCCACACTTACTTATGACAAGTTGGTTAATCCAAACTTGAGCAAAATTACAGATGAGCAGTTACGCCAAAATGCAGAAGCAGAAATCAACAAAGCTAAAAATCAAGTATCTGATAAACAAAGCACTATTAGTGGGTCGCTACTTTTGGCTACAGTCGCCAATGAGTACAATCAACCCAAAGCAGACAAGGAGTTTTTCTTTGCCCGAAACGGCGTTACGGGCTGGGTTGCAGGCTATGCGGTACACTACATTGCAGAGAGCTATAAGCGACTGAAAGAAGCTGACGAGTAGAATAAAATAATCATAAGAAAAAAATACTTGAAAGAAAATAACTTAAAATTGCCGTTTTTATGACAAAAATGGCAATTTTTGTATTTAAGAAAATAAGATAAATAAATATGCCTTTTTTTTCTATCGTAGTGCCTACTTATAACAGAGCGCATCTGATTGTACCAACTATACAATCTATTCTTGCTCAAGAATTTCCTGATTTTGAGATTTTAATCATTGATGATGGTAGTACAGATGATACGGAAGATGTGGTAGAAATAGCGTTTGGTCATCATCTCAAGATTAACTATATTAGAAAAAAAAATGAAGAAAGGTCAATCGCTCGCAATACAGGTTTTGAGCTATCGCGCGGGCAGTATGTTGTGTTTTTTGACTCAGATGATTTGTTACTTCCTCATTATCTAACTGTTCTGTACGAAGCAATAGAACAACACCCCCAATGTAATTTTTTTGCTACCAAATATCAGATAGATACGGGCGGAGTCATGTATCATGGTGGGACATCTTTTTTATCTAAAGGCTTTTATGATTATCGTGTGCTTTTATATGGAAATGGCTTTGGGACTATGGTCTGTGCCAAACGCCATAATCCTAATTTCCAATTTTTCCCACCCCAATTCAATATGTGCGAAGATTGGATTTTTAATATGCAAAACCTTTACAAAGATAAGATATACTTGATTGATAATATAGCCATTACAATCATCAACCACGATGACCGCTCCATGATGAACAACCAAAAAGTAATCAAAGGGCGACTTGATGCCATGAACTTTATAAAAAATAATATTAACCTAAGCCCCAAAGAAGCTCAAATCTTAGAAAGTAGTTCGTATAAGGCTTGTGCTAATCATAGTTACATGGACGGAAAAAAAATACAAGCCTTTCACTATTGGTTTAAGGCAATCAAAATCATAGGCATGGACAAGGATAGTGTGATTATTTTCTTTAAAATAATGATTGGACGAAAGATAATTAGTCAATTATTAAAAAGAAAATTTGTCTTCTCGCGCCTCAAAAAACTTACTAACGTCAAAGCCTAAATTGCTAATTCTTTCTTAAAATATTTGGCTAAGTAAGTTTCAAGAATAGGGACTTGCCAATTTTTTAGCATTTCTCCTTTGGTTTGAACAATATTGTTAAAAACAAGTGTAGTTGGCAAAAACTCTCCATTACCTATTTTTTCCTTTAATTCCTTGTTTTTTATTGTCTTGACTTCTCCATTTTCCCAATAAGCAAGCGTAAGCCTGTCAAAAAGTTTGATAGCAAATTCTTGCTCTATCTGCCGTACAACAGCTACGGATTTGTCTATTGAGCAACCGCTTGCCTGATGATAATCTTCATTTACTGCCAAAATAATAAATCTATTGTATAGGATTTGATAAGAGGACTGTAGGGGCGTTTGGTGCGCTTCCCAGTGTTGGGTAAAGTTCCGCAGGGCTAAGTCAATCTTAGCAACTTCCACAGAAGTAAGCAGTCTGTCTGATTGGTAAATCCAAATACGTGTATGATTAGGAAGTTGGTCAAATGCTACGAACATAATGTATTTATTTTGAGGTGTTAGCTTTTATTAAATGTAAAAGATATGTCCTTAGTAGAATTGCACTTCGGACATATCTTATAAACCTATTAAACCTTATCTATGTTTATAAACCTTGTGCAGAGGCAATTAGTTCAGCCAAATCGTAAACTTTTATCTCATTTTCTTGCTCTTTTCGCTTGACTCCATCTATCATCATAGTCATACAAAATGGGCAAGCTACGGCTACGGTACTTGCTTTAGTTTCTATGGCATCTTCTATGCGTTCGTGGTTAATCTCTTTTTTGCCTTTCTCTGCTTCTTTGAACATTTGCGCTCCTCCTGCCCCACAGCATAAGCCATTTTTCTTGCTTCTTTTCATTTCTACTAACTCCGCATCTAAGCTTTCTAACAATTTTCTTGGAGCTTCGTAAATGTCATTGGCTCTTCCGAGATAGCAAGAATCGTGATAAGTGATTCGTTTGCCTTTAAAATCTCCCCCTTCTTTTACTTTGATTTTACCTGTGTCTATTAGTTCCTGAAGAAAAACGGCGTGGTGAATAACCTGATAAGTTCCCCCCAAGGAAGGATATTCATTTTTCAGTGTATTGAAGCAATGAGGACAAGCGGTTACTATTTTTTTGATACCATATCCGTTTAGCACTTGTATATTGCTAATAGCTTGCATCTCGAACAGGAATTCGTTACCCGCACGCTTCGCAGGGTCTCCAGTGCAAGTTTCTTCGCTCCCAAGTACCGCAAAGCTAATACCTACATGATTGAGAATCTTTATCATAGACCAAGTAACTCGCTTGTAACGGTCGTCAAATGACCCCGCACAACCTACCCAAAACAATACTTCAGGAGTCTTGCCTTCGGCGGCAAGGCTTGCCATAGTAGGTATTCGAATCTTATTTTCAGCCATATTTCTCGCTACTTTTAATTGTGTGATACGAAGTTAAAGTAAAATTTTCTTGAATAAAAACTTTCAATAAAAAATTGCTTGCATTTTATCTAACACACTTGGTATTCGGGCAAGGCTGTAAGCGCAATAGCCGTATTTTTTATCATTTCTTCTTTGTTTGTAGCATAAGCGGATTGCATAATCAATTGCTTATTGGTCTGAGAAATAGGCTGTTGTAATAGATAATTCCCTATTTTTTCTGGCAAATCTTCTGGTCTTTCCTTCTTAAAAGTTTGGTCAAAGTTTGTCCAATTATAGTTTGCTTGAATAGATTGGAGCTTGCGCTTGGCAAAAAAATCTGTATTTACATCTCCTTCATCTTTGGGTTGGAGCGGGATTTCGACCATTCTATAAAGCACTTCTGGAAGCAAAGTCCGAATGACTATGGTAGTGCTATCTATCCACGCCTTGCCTTCTTTCCAGCCCGCTACATTAGGCGGATAAAATAACATTTGACCTAAGATTTTTTGTAGAAATAGGAGTGGTTCTTTGTCATTAAAACCTAAATCAAACTGTTTACGAAGGATAGTGATGTATTCTATTGGTGATTTGATACGCGTGCCTATATTTTGCTCACTATAAAACCACTCTGACATAAAAATAGTCTTCATCAATCCCCCAATATCATAGTTAGATTGGTAAAAAATATCTGATAACTGATTGATTATCTGTTCGTCAGGAGATTCATTGACAAAGTATTTGTATATTTTAGTTGTCAGGAACTTAGCAGTTTGCTTATTTTCCAAAATCATATTTAAAATATCCTCACCCTCCAGCTTGCCTGTTTTGCCAAAAAATGTCTTTTCGCCAAAATCATGTTTGAATTTTCGGAAAACGAACTCCCCACTTTGCTCAAAATCCCAGCCTGTGAAGGCTTTTGCGGCATTTTTGATGTCCTGCTCGGTATAGTTGCCCCTTCCCAACGTAAATAGCTCCATGACTTCTCTGGCAAAGTTTTCGTTAGGTCTATCTTTGCGGTTTTGCTTATTATTCAAAAATTGCAACATGGCTGGGTCTTTGGAGATAGCATGTAACAAGTCGCCAAACTTGCCTAAAGCATATTTACGAATGGTATTATTTTGGTTTTGTATGAAAAATACATTAGGGGATTGGCAAGCAAAATGCCCATGCCAAAAGAGAGTCATCTTTTCCCTTAGCATTCCGCTACTCTCTGTCATTCGGTCTAACCATATCAGATTCAGGTCTTTAATCTTAGAAATAGAATCTTTTATCATCTCTTTCTTTTCTTCTTTGTCTGCCAATAGCATTTTTCCTACCTTTAGCTCATTTGCTTCTACTATTTTGAGTTCTCTGCTATTTTCGCTATCTTTCAAGAGCGCACTTACTACTCGCTCGATGGGTTGAGATGCTTTTTTTTCTATGACAGACAAGTTTTCCCCAAATCCTGCGCGAAGGAAAAGATGCTGTATTTTGGTTTGTTGACTGATACGAGACATATTGATATTTGTTATTTTATCCTTTTAGATAATAAAAGTAATAAAAGGTTTAATTTGACACACTTAGAATATTGGTTTTTGGATGATAGTGCTTATTTTTTACGAAATACTTTTACAAGCATCACGAGTATTTAAAACTTTTACTAACATTGTAATTAAAAACAACAGTTCCATCTTTGAACTTGCATTTTGCGAATCGTGTTACACTATTCCAAACAAACTTAATTAGATATTTGATTTGATTATGGCACAGACGGATAAAGAAATAAGCGAAGAAAAAATAAGACAGGCTTTTCGCCAACGAGACTGGCATGAAGTCAAAAGTGTGAACTCTTGGATGATTTTCAAAGTCATGGCAGAGTTTGTAGAAGGACTGGAGAAAATGGCAAGAATTGGTCCCTGTGTAACTATCTTTGGTTCGGCACGCACAAAGCCAGACAATCCTTATTATAAGATAGCAGAAGAAATCGCACGAAAACTGGTAAGACACGGTTATGGTGTGATTACGGGAGGTGGTCCAGGTATCATGGAGGCTGGTAACAAAGGGGCTTTCGAGCAGGGCGGGACTTCCGTAGGGCTAAATATTTTACTGCCTTTTGAGCAGTTCAATAATATTTACATAGACCGCGATAAAATCATCAATTTTGATTACTTTTTTGTTCGCAAAGTGATGTTTGTGAAGTTTTCTCAAGGATTCGTAGTTATGCCTGGGGGATTGGGGACATTGGACGAGCTTTTCGAAGCCTATACCCTGATTCAGACCAATAAAATTGGTAGATTCCCTATTGTTTTGGTA
>JALOMS010000297.1 GCA_025455345.1 Thermoflexibacter sp.
GGATGATAGGTAGTTTTTCCATGTTAGTAGGTTGTTTTGGTATTGCCAATATCATGTTTGTATCTGTCAAAGAGCGCACTAATCTCATAGGTATCCAGAAATCATTGGGAGCAAAAAACTATTTTATTCTTTTTCAATTCCTCTTTGAAGCGATATTGCTGAGCGTAATTGGTGGATTGGGTGGGCTTCTCTTAGTATCACTCCTTTCACTTCTATCTACGGATACCTTTGTAATTACCTTGAATACTACCAATATAATGATTGGGCTAATCGTATCTTCTGTCTTTGGGATTCTGGCGGGTATCATTCCAGCTATTTTAGCTTCTCGCTTAGACCCAGTAGAGGCAATACGTTCAAAATAGAAAAAAATGACTATCCAAGAGAAATACCATCTTTCAGACCAAGATATAGACCGAATTGTAGGAATGGCTTGGGAAGACCGCACTACGTGGGAGGCGATAGAGTCCCAATTTGGGGTTAGTGAAAGTGCAGTAATAGAAATTATGCGTTATGAACTGAAGCCAAGCTCTTGGCGAATGTGGCGAGCGCGAGTACAAGGACGAAAAACTAAACATCAAAAACGCAGAGGAATGGAGGTAGGAAGGTTTAAATGTTCGCGTCAGAAGATGATTAGTATGAATAAAATCTCAAAAAGAAGTAAATAACTCAACTTATTTAAGTAATTGTGCATTTGTAATGTAAAATATGCTTTAGCGTGTTTAAGTCATTATCAAATACTTATACACCCTGAAGTGTAAAATTATCGGACACTTTGCGAGATGTCGCCCCATTAGTGTCCGATAATTGGTTTTTAAAAAGTTACAAAAACAAAAATATATTTTCATTTTGTTCATTTACTTATTTACAATTCTACAAATAAATCAACAAACTTAAATTCTTTTCCGCTAAATAAGCCCTTATCACTGAGTTTGAGGTCTGGAATAACCAATAAAGCCATGAAAGAAAGCGTCATAAAAGGAGATTTCAACTTACTCCCCAATGCTTTGGCTTTTTGGTCGATATCTGCGTATAGTTTGGCAACTTTGTATCCATCTTCGGTGGACATCAGTCCCGCCACAGGTAAAGGCAATACGTACTTTTTTTTCTTGACGCTATCTACCACTGCAATTCCACCTTTTGCCTCGATAAGTAGATTGACGGCTCGGCTCATGGCAAAGTCATCTACGCCGACTACGATGAGATTGTGCGAGTCATGCCCTACCGAAGAGGCGATAGCCCCTCTCTGCAAGCCAAAGTTTTTGATAAAAGCTACCGCAGGAGGCGCATCTTGGTAGCGATTGACTACTGCTATTTTTAGAATATCTTGTTCTGTATCACTTACAGCACCTACTATTTCCGTTCCGTTATTGAAAAACTCAAGCACTCCTAACTTTGCATCGCAGATAAGTTCATTGCTCACCAACTGCCCGTCTAAGGCTTCTATCACCCTAATTTTATTAAAATGATGCGAAGGAACTTCAAAGTCTTTATAAGTTTTAGGAGAGGTATTGAAGTTATTAATCGGCTGTTCGGAAACGGACTTGATAAAGGATTTTCCTTTTTCAGCTACCAACTGCCCATTGATATAGGTGCGTAAAACATTAAATTCTTGCAAGTTATCTACTAAAATAAAATCCGCAGGGTCGCCTACTGCTAACTGCCCTACTTCTAATCCATAATGTTCCACAGGATTGAGGCAAGCGACTTGTAAGACCTTAAAAACATCTATGCCTTTGGCTACGGCTCGCTGTACCAATTGGTTGATATGTCCCTCAACCAAGTTATCGGGGTGCTTGTCATCAGAGCAGAACATCATATTTTCATAATGCTCAGGGAGCAAATCTATCAAAGCCTCGAAGTTCTTTGCCGCACTGCCTTCGCGAATGATGATTTTCATGCCATAGCTCAATTTTTCTAAGGCTTCTTCTTTGGTAAAACATTCATGGTCAGTGCTTATGCCTTCTTCAATATATTGCTTGGCTTGCTCACCTCGGAGAGCTGGCGCGTGTCCGTCTATTTTTTTTTCATATTTCTTAGCAATTGCTAACTTTTCCATGACCGTTTTGTCTTTGAAGAGTACGCCCGGATAGTTCATCATCTCGGCAAGGTATTTGAGGTTTTCAGCCTCAAATAGATGAGCTATCTGTTCGGGGGTAATAGTAGCACCTGCGGTCTCGAAATCAGTGGCGGGAACACAAGAAGGCGCACCAAAATAGAACTTAAAAGGTACTTTTTTGCCGTTCTCTATCATAAACTTTACGCCATTTACGCCATTGACATTGGCGATTTCGTGAGGGTCAGATATAGTAGCTACCGTACCATGCACAACGGCTAAACGGGCAAACTCAGAAGGTATCAACATAGAACTCTCAATGTGTACATGGGCATCTATAAAGCCAGCAATTGCAAATCTGTTAAATAAAGTTTTTACATATTTAATATTGACAATTTGCCCATTTTCGATATAAATATGAGCAGGCTTGATACTTCTTTGGCGAATATTTACTAAGTTTGCTTTGACGAAATACATACTTTTTAATTTTGAGTAAATTTAAAATATAGATTTTATGAGAAGAAATTTGATAAGAAAATATTTTGTGCGTAGTGTTATATTCTTTTCCTTGTTTTGCTTTTTTGCTTGTGCGTATTCTCCCAATACAGCATGGACACCTCGTCGCTCTAAAGTTTGGAGAAAAAGAGGACCCCTGCCACCAGATAAAAAAGTAAGAAAATTGACAATGTGGAAGTAAATTTGACCATACAAATCAGTAACTATTTATCCAAACAAGTATTGCTTTTCATTGGGCATATATTAAAAAAATTGAAATATGAAAAAGCTATTTTTAAGATTATTAATCATTGTAACGCTTGCTTCTTCGGTGGGTTGCTATCATGCTCCTCGTACTGCTTGGACTCCTAAAAAATATAAAAAGAAAAATATGAGCAATCAATCCCCCAAAACAAGACATTAGTACATAAATTCATCAATAAAATGAATAAACATAAAATCAAACTCTTCTTTTCTATTTTGCTCATTGCACTTTTGCCTTTGATATTTGGTGCGTGTGCTTCTTCTGGGCGTGGCAAAGGCAAAATCAAGAGAGGTAAACCTATTCCTTGTCCAGTAAAAGATTGTTAATCAATGTATTCTTATTGTTTGTAGTATCCCCTTTCCCCAATTAAAAAATCGGAGCTGTACCTCTTTCCCAATACTGATTTTACTATCTTTGTAAAAGATAAGTGGCTACGTAACACTTCCAATCATATTTATATTATATTTGTAGTCTTTGCTTACTTACTAAAGATTAGTCCTATGCTGTATTACAAGACATATACACAAGAAAGCTCACAAGAATGGGTAGTATTGGTACATGGTGCAGGTGGAAGTTCTACGATTTGGTTCAAACAGATGCGGGACTTGATGAGGCATTTTAATGTTCTATTGGTAGATTTGAGAGGTCATGGCAAGTCTAAAGATATTTTTTGGAATCGCGAGTATTCTTTCAAAGAAGTAAGTAAAGATGTGGTCGATGTCTTGAATCACTTAGAAATCTCTTCTGCTCATTTTATTGGAGTCTCTTTGGGTACGATTGTAATACGCAACATCGCAGAACTTGACAATACCAAGATAAAATCCATGATATTGGGAGGAGCTATTACAAGGCTAAATATACGTTCCCAATTTCTGATGACTATTGCGGATTGGTTTAAGAAAATTCTTCCTTTTATATGGATTTATACCATTTTTGCCCATATCCTGATGCCGCGACGCAGACATAGAGAGTCTCGGAGTCTGTTCATCAGGGAAGCCAAAAATCTACGTCAATCTGAGTTTTTGAGATGGTTTACACTTACCGCAGAGGTCAATCCACTCTTGCGCTACTTTAATGAGAAGGAAATTCCCGTCCCCACGCTCTATATCATGGGCGACGAAGATTATATGTTTCTGCCACAAGTGAAGCGTTTGGTGAAACAACACAAATACTCTACCCTATTTGTAGTAGAAAACTGTGGGCATGTCTGTAACGTAGAACAACCAGAAATCTTTAACCAACAATCTATTGATTTTATTAGAAGGAACTCTTAACGGATATGCCATCAATGAGCGTGTGTATAGTTAGGATTCACCCACATCATATTTAAGGGAGTTTCCCAAACTTCCATCAATATTCTTAATGTGATGAATTAAGCGACCATGCACCTCAAAACCAATGCTTTGATAAAATTTAACTGCTTTCTCTTTGCTCTCTCCTAATCATTATTTCGCCAATATCTTGGCAATGTCCATTTTATAGGCTTGGACAGCAGGAATAAAGGCAGAAATGAATCCAGCAATGACAGCCAAACCCAATAAATAAAATTCCTCAATCAACCACACCCAAGCGGTGATTTGATTTTCTGCTTGTTTGTAAATAACTGTAAATAAGGTGATTCCGCTATGTCCTAACACAATTCCCAATACTGTACCTAATATAGCCAATAATATTCCTTCAAAAATAATAAGGATAAATACTTTCATACGCGAAGCACCCAAAGTTCGCATTAGTGCAATATCAAATTGTCTTTCTTTCAATGCGTTATAAAGTACCCCAAACATACTTAAGAAGGAAATACCAATGATAGCCAGCGCAAAAAATCTTAAAATATCAGCACCAATACCTATTAAGTTAAATAGGCGATTGACTTCTGCGGCGGGGGATGCCGCTTGTAGATTGCTGATACTATTTACTAAGCGAGGTAGGGCTACCGCACCCATTGGAGAGCGATATTTGATAAGCAGTGCTGTATATTCTTTGTCTTTGCTATCGGTAGTGTCTTCTTTGATTTGAGTGCTATCATTTTTGTTGGTGGTTTCTTCTTCATGGACTGCCCAAACACTTTCCATTGCCGTCAGAATCAGTCGGTCAGTAACTAAGCCATTGTTTTTCATAATACCTACCACTACATAATCATGTCCTTCGTGGGCATGCCCGCCTTCGTCCAATCCATGCGCCCCCATAAAAGTATCTCCTATTTTTAAGCCTGTCAATTGGGCTACTTGACTTCCTATGACTACTTCCATAGTTTTTTCCCAAATTTTGCCTTCTTTTATTTCACATTTGAAATGTTTGAAATAATCATGGGTAGTGCCTACAATCCTCATTCCCATATAGCTATCTCCTAAGCCTACGGGGATTGCTTGCTTGACCAACGGACTTTTCATTACCTTACGAGCATCTTTGATTTTTATATTGCCCGTAGGATAGTCTATGTGATAAATTGCGGAGAGAATAAGTTGTAAAGGGCTACCTTTTGCGCCTACTACTAAGCTGATGTCTTTGGCATTATTGTTAAAACGCTCCTCTACCTGATGGACTACTAATAGTAAAATCACCACAACTGATACCCCAAAAGCAAGGAGTAATAGATTTAATGTGGTACTTAGCTTGTTAGCTTTGAGATAGCTGAAAGAGAGAGAAACTATATTCATGAGAATAATTTAGTAAGTAAATAAGCAGATTTCTTGTGAGTTTTTTGATGTTTTCTTGTTAGTATTTCCAAAAAGCAAATATAATGATTTTATGTACTTATCAGTAAAGAAAAAGATAATCATAATGTACTAAAGGGCGTTGATTTTTCCAGCCGATACGTTCCAAAGCCTTTTCATCGTCATACTGAGAGATGCCCAATCCCAAAAGTTCTTCGTTTGCGCTTATAATTTTGATGATGTCGCCTTTATCAAACTGCCCTTCTATTTTTGTAACTCCCACTAACAAAAGACTATTGGCTTTGTTCTCAAACAAGGCTTGTTTTGCACCCTCATTGATATAAATGCTTCCTTTGACCAGTCCCTCCGAATTTGCTAACCATTTTTTGATATTAGAAGATTCTTTTTGAGGCTTAAAAATCGTTCCATGCGCTGTGCCTTGCATGGCATCAGTGAGTATAAAATCCTTCTTGCCATTGATAATATGTACAGCAATTCCCAGTTTAGAAACCCTTTTGGCGATATTACTTTTAGTTACCATACCTCCCCGACCAAAGTTAGATTTTTCTGTTGAAACAATCGCTTGGAAGTCTAATATTTCATCTTCTATGACAGCAATAAGCTGAGATGCTGGATTATTGGGATTACCGTTATAAATACCATCGACATTGGTAAGTATAAACATGGCTTCCACATTCATCATAGTAGCAAGCAATCCTGCCAACTCATCATTGTCTGTAAACATCTCAATTCGGTAATAGAAATCACATCATTTTCATTGATAATAGGTACTATATTGTTCTGTAAAAGAGTCAATAAACAGTTTTTCATATTTAGATAGTGTCTTCTATCTCTAAAATCTTCCTTAGTAACTAAGACTTGAGCGCAGGTAAGTGCATGATTGGCAAATAGTTCACTATATGTTTGCATAAGTTTGACCTGTCCAACAGACGCAAAAAGTTGTCTTTGGGCAATGGTATCATTCTTATCAGAGGCTTGTACTATACTTCGCCCAAAAGCTACTGCACCCGAAGAAACCAAAATAACAGCAATATTTTGAGCTTTGAGTTGTGAGATTTGCAAAACCAAGTTATGTATTCTTTGCAAGTCAGGTAAGCCGTCAGCTTGGGTCAATACATTAGAGCCAATTTTTACTAAAATTTTTTTATATAACATTGATTTGTAGTCAGTTATAGATTGTATCTTAGATAAAATCTTCTTCAGATAACTAATATTTTTGTTGTTATTTGTTTTGGCAAAGGTATAAAAAACAAAAAAACAGGATAAGATTTCTACCTTAATTTCTTATTATTTATCAAAACTTGACAAAAAACTCTACCCTTCTATTTTGTTTTTTGCCTTTTTCAGTGGCATTATTTGCCTTTGCTTTGGTTTCCCCCAATCCAAAAACGCTAATGGTATTTTTGCAGTTTTGGTTAATCAAATAGTTTTTGACTGCCTCTGCGCGTCGCTTTGACAAGTCCAAGTTGAAGTTATCTTTGCCATCACTGTCAGTATGCCCTTCGATGGTCAATTGCATAGAGGGATTGCTTTGGAGTAATGAAGCCAATCTATTCAAATCAAAAAATGACTCTGGACGAATGATGTCTTTATTATAATCAAAATGCAAAGTTGGTAAAGTAAAAGGCAAGTTATTGACTTGATTTTTATCAATAGTCCCTACGACAATGTCCGTTTCTGCTATGGTATTTTCCCAATTTTTAATGGTCAAATCTATTTCTACAGAACTACCAAAAAACAGTTCACTTTCAGGATAATAAATATATTTCTTGTTGCCTTTCAATAATAAACTAAAATTACCATTTTCATCACTTTTTGTATAGCCTTGTAGTTTGGAATTATTTATTTCTTCCCATTTTATTAAGGACTTAATAGGTTGATTATCTGAATTTAACAGCTTACCTTTGATAATTTTCACGGGTTCGGGACGTACTTGCAAAGGCACTTCTATTTGATAAATATCAGATAATCCGTAATTATTATTTTTTTGTGCAATAGCTATCAAAGCCTTAGCACCATCAGCAGTAATAAAAAAATTGTCATTAGCAATCGTATTAATGACCTTGCCAAGATTGATAGGTGTACTCCATTGCGTCCACGAATCCTCTCTAAGTCGCTTAGACATAAAAATATCATATCCCCCTAAACCGTAATGACCATCAGAGCAAAAATACAAGGTTTTCCCATCGGGATGTAAATAAGGGTTCATTTCTGCAAAAGGAGTATTGATATTATCTCCTAAGTTAATCGGAGCAGACCAGCCATTTTCCGTTTTCTCACATACATAAATATCTATATTGAACTCTCCCGCTCCATGATAGTACAAAAATTCAGGGTGATAGTTTGGCAAATATTCTCCTATTCCCCCCTTCCTATCAGAGCTAAAAAAAACAGCTTTCCCATCAGCACTCATACAAAATCCAGCTTCGTAATTAGGAGAGTTGATAGGTTCGGGCAAGACTTGCATCTTATCCCACACAATTTGTCCATTATTGACATTTTTCTTCTCTACAAAATACAAATCTCCCTTACCTAAAAATTTTTCTTTGGTATAAAAAAACTCTGGTAGTTCGGCGTAATTCCCATAAATAAACAAGGTATTTCCGTCGGGACTGATGTTAAGAGGAACTTCATGTGTTTTGGTATTGACTCTGCTACTAAGCGGAAAAGACGCTTGCCATTGGTTATTGATGTATTCTGCGAAATAAATATCTTCGCCTGTATTAGCCCCTTTGCGAGCAAAATACAAGGTAGTACCGTCTAAACTCAACACAGGACTATATTCTTTGGCTTGGGAGTTAATGCCTACTCCTAAATTTACTAATTTTCTCTCACTATCTACCTCTGATAAGAGGACTATCATTTTCGAAAAATTAAATGATTGGTATTGAGTAGAGTTACTTTCAAATAGAGGTTTATATTTTTGAAATATCGCAATTGCCTCCCGCCAATCTTTGGACTCAATCGCAGCACTTGCTATTTTTTGGACTGCAATTGCCGCAATATCCATAGGGGCAAAAGCATGAATGAAATCATCATACAAAGTGGTCGTTTTGTTTTTGCGATACCCCCAATAATGCAGATTGAGTTCGCAAAGCAATTGATTTACTGTAAATTGGTATTTTTGGGCAAGGTTTCGGAGTTTGGCATAATTGGGGTGGGAAAGAAAATTTTTTGGATTAAAGCCAAACTCTGCTCCGTAAAAATTGGGGACGATGTGCTTTAACTCTGTAGAGTCAAAATCTGTAATAGCCAACTGACAAAACTTCTCATAAGTAGAGCCACTTCTATCTCCAAACTGCCTCAGAGATACTAAGTTAATATAGTCTTTGAGTATTTCACGACGATATTCTTTTACATTTTTCAAGAAGGGAGATTGGGGATAATCCTTCGCAAAATTTGCACATTGTTCTAATAACAACTCTCTCAAAACTATCAGAGTGTCAGCTTCATTGTATCGATTATAAATGTTTGATTCATAGAGTTTTTGATACGACAAGCGATAAGGCGCATTAGTCAGAAGATTGTAGGCTTCTTGGGGAATTTTATTTTTTTGTTGGATTTGAAGTGCGTCAGTCGTAGCATTTACTGTTTTTTTAAGTTTTTCTTTTTCACTATCAGGCATTTGCTTAAAACCTTCTGCACACTGAACCGCATGAAAATAAGCCTTTCTTAATAAAACAAAATAAGGCTCCAAATTGAGGTATTTGACCTGATACTGTTGTTTTTGTTTGAGGATTTGCTCTTGCTCATAGTAAACATG
>JALOMS010000298.1 GCA_025455345.1 Thermoflexibacter sp.
ATGTCAAATTCTACTCCAGCTCTCAAAAACTCCTCCACCAACAAAGGCACATCAAAGCGAATGATATTAAAACCTGCCAAATCTGCTCCCTCTAAAAGTTTTGCCAGATTTTTGGCTATTTGCTTGAAAGTAGGCTTGTCTTTGATGTCTTCCTCATAAATACCGTGTATAAGGCTCGACTCTATCGGAATCGGCACGGTAGGATTTATCCGCTCAACAAACTTTATCTGTTCCCCATTAGGCATTACTTTTAATACGGCGATTTCTACTATTCTATCTGTTGCTACATTTATTCCCGTAGTCTCTAAATCAAAAAATGCAAGCGGGTTTTTTAACTTTAAGTTCATTTTTAAGGAGTTATGATAAATACAAATTAGTTCAAAATCAATTTAGTGCAAATGTATTTAAAAATATTGAATTTCATAATTTTAATAGTGCAAACGCATGAAATTTAAGAGAGTATTGGTTTGGGAGATTTGATACCCGAATAGAACTCTCTTTTTGAGTTCTTAAATCATTTTTTCATTAAAGCCAATACTTCTTTTGCTTGCTCCAAGTGTCTCTGTTCGTGTGTAGTCATAATCTCGAAGGCTGTACTTAGCTTATAAACAATATTCCGATTCGCTGGGGAAGATATAGCTACACCTTTTGCTGCCAACTCATTTAAGTCTTCTATGTAAGCCTTTAATTCTGATTGGTATTTTTTGAATTTTGCTAAAATATCTCCCTCTATTTCGCTTGTTGCTGGCTCCCAAATGGGAAAAGTTTTCATTTTTTTTCTTCTATCAGGTTGCACAGCATCCAAGACTACTTTTCCTAAAAAAGATACTATAAAGCCTATTTTGGCAATAAATGGAGTATGATATGTACCTTTTTTTAATGCTTGGAAAGTCGGATAATAGCTTTCTCCTACGACTATTAAATGGTTCATATTCTGAGCGATGCTCCATATTTGGGCATTGGGCTTCCAATTGAGCTGTTCCTCACTAAGCATTCCAAAGGTAGTAGTGAAGTCCTCTGTAATTTTGTCAATTTTTGACAAGAGAGTGTTCATTTTTTTGTAAGATTTAATGCGCGAACCGTAAATCAATATACTTGGTTTTTTATCCCAAGATAGATGAAGTAAAAACTTATCAATGAATAAGTTGTATTTTCAGGCGGGAAATATTAATGCTTAAAAATTGTGTTATTTAGGCAAATTTATTAGACAATAGCCCTATCAATAACTACTTCATAATCTTGGTGTTAGGGCTATTGTCTAATATTAAATAGTCATTAATTTTATCAATTAGGTAAGTTTGAAATTAACAGGGTCCCAATTGACTATTTTTTGTTCAAATATACTAAGATTAGTAGCTAAGCAAGGAGCAGCGGCTCGGAAACCAAAAGCAGGGTCTTGTACAGTGGGTTTTCCTTCGCGAATAGAAGCAAAAAAATTCTTGAAATGGTCTAATCTATCGTCATATCCTTTTTCTGCCCTGTATATAATATCATCTAATTTTTTCCATTCCCTATCTTCTTTGGTATATTTGGCATCGTATTGTTTTACAAATTCTTTTTGAGTTTCCTCTGTAAAAGTAAATAAGGAATCGTATCCACCAAAATCTGGTGCTTTCGGTAAAGGATTGCGTTTTACGACAAAATCATTCCAGCCAATATCTATCATCCCCTCAGAACCAATGATTTGTGTCTGATTTTGACCACCCGAACCATCTACAAAATTTACCTGTAAAACAGCTTGGAAAGCGGGGTGCTTGTCTGTTGCTGGATATTCCATAATGGCAGAAACCACATCAGGGACATCACGTCCATCTTTCCAATAGGCTAACTGACCACTTGCAAAAATTTTTGTTGGACCCAGTGAACCTGTAATATAGTGCAAACCAGAAAGTAAATGTACAAACAAATCTCCCGGTACGCCTGTCCCATAATCCCGATAATTCCTCCAACGGAAAAAGCGTATAGGGTCAAAACCAACCTTTGGTGCATTTCCCAAAAATCGGTCAAAATCAATATTTTGGGGAGAAGCGTCAGGCGGTAGAGAATACTGCCAAGCCCCACCAGAACTGTGGCGATTATAAGTAGCCATCACCATATTTAGCTGCCCTATAGTCCCAGACTCATAGAGTCGCTTTGCTTCTGCCATAGCGATGCTACTGGTACGCTGGCTTCCTACTTGTAATACTTTTCCTGTTTTTTTCTGTGCTTCTATGACAGACGTGCCTTGCTCTATTTTATGCACCATAGGTTTTTCACAATAAACGTGTTTGCCTTTGTTCATCGCTTCAATGGCTATTTGACTATGCCAATGGTCAGGCGTACATATCAAGACAGCATCTATATCTTTCCTTTCTAAAATTTCGCGGTAATCTCTGGTAGCAAAAATATTTTTACCATACTTTCTTTTCCCCTGCTCGATTCGCCCATCATAGAGGTCGCAAATCGCCCCTAATTCTGCGCCCTGTACCTTGAGAGCGGTATCTAAGTCATAATGTCCAATAATACCTAATCCAATCACTGCTAAGCGAACCTTGTCATTTGCTCCATATTGTTTTTCTGGCTCTGCACTCGACTTGAGTTCTATGATTTTAGCATTACTATCATTAGTCAATGCCCCAGAAGCAAGTAAAGCAGATGTGCCTCCTAATGCCTTTAAAAACTTTCTCCTTGTATTTTTCATTTTCAATTCATTTAATTTTTAATATTACATCTCCCAAATTTACATCTTTGCTTAGTCTAATGGTCATTTATTAAAGTTAAATTTTGTCAAAATATGTTTGTGATGTAGTTATATTCTTTGAGTATCTGAAAAAACAAATAGATTTTTAAGGCTATTTGCAACAAAAATAGGCTTTTGTGTGGTGATATGCAAAAAAATCAAAGGCTTGCATATCCTGAAGAGCATACTAACGTATCAATCTAACTTGCTTACTGACTTCGTTAAAGTCTATTTTTTAAAAACTTGTTTCCAAACTTCATAAATAGGTCGTTCTTTCCCGTCTTTATCGAGCAGACCTGTGTTTACCCATATTTTTCCCAAATCTTGCATTTCGGGCGGAAAAAGTGCCAACAATTTCTCATAATCGCGGTGCGCCCACCAGATTACGAACCAATAGTTTTTCGAGTTGGCATTTAGAAGCAAGGTTTCGAGATACTCTTTTTGTTCGCAAACATTTCCGTTCACAAAAAAATTAAATTTCTCAATTTCAACTTTTTTGGCATGGTATGAAGTTTCAACAATGGCAATAGGTTTTTGAGTATTACTGTGCAAAAAATCAAAGGCTTTTTGAAAACCAGCTGGAGTGCTTAATCCCTTGAGAAAAGCATAAAAACTCACAGCTACAAAATCAGACTCATTGGCGTGGGTAGTGATTTCTTGTGTGTAGGTAGGTGCGTCAGTAACTTTGGCATCGAACCAATTATGCAGTGTGATAGACTCAGCAATTGGTAAAGTAGGATAAAGCTGTTTTATTCTCTGACGGACTTTGCCCGCTAATAGCTTATATTCGTTCCATTTTCTTGTAGATTTCAACCGCAATTCGTTCACTTCCATCGCAAACACTAAAAAATTGGGTTGAAAACGATTGATAAGATACGTTAAATGGTCGATGTAGGCATTTTCTATGACCAAATCGTTCATTGTATTGTAGCTCGGACTCAGTCCATTGACATCAGGAGCTAAATTATCTCTGTCGGTATTCAACAAACTCACCGAAAGCAAAAGTTGATGAGCTTGGCTTCTTTTTGATAAGCGAAAGTTAATATTTTCTACAAATTCTTTGGGCAGAGGCGTTTTATTTATCCAAGCTGACCAAGGAATTTTATCATCGATTTGTTCGGAATATATATCACTGTTGGCGTGAATAAAACGGTAGGTGCTTTCTACATCAGCCAATTCACCTCCGAAACTCCAAGTGCTAAAACCCATTTTAAAATTTCGTTTGGCAAGTGGGGATAAGTCCACATTTTGAGGACATTGTGCAACAGATGTGAGGGTATTTTTAGTGCAACCCAACAAAAAACAACAGATGAAGAAAAGATAAAAATTTGTTTTCATTGTTCAACCTGATTATGGGACACATTTTAATATTATTCTCCTCAAAAATGATGTCAAAAATAGAATGAATAGACTTTTTCTTAGCTTCTTCTATATCAACAGCAGAATATTTAATCATTCAAGAATGCTAAGGTTTTTTCTATGACGGACTCTGTTCGCAGTATTCTGAAATGCCCTGTTCCTTTGATTTCTAAAAATTCTGAATTTGCCCAATTAGCATGAACATTTTTTGAACGACTAATTGGGATTACGCTGTCTTTTGTGTCGTGAATAATCAAAGATTTTCTCACATGGATAGATTTTACAAAGTTACTGACATTCAAATTATTAACATCAAGTTTTAGTTCATGTTTTAGATGCTCAATAAGTTTATTTTTGACTTTTTCAGTTATCCCCACCTGTAGGGCTACATCATCAATGCGTTCAGTAAATTTGTCAGGAACTCTCAGAAGTACAAATTTCTCAATTTCAAAATCTGTATTCATGTAAAGCGCATAGGTAGTGGCTACTCCACCAAAAGAATGACTAACTAATTTGTTTACAGCATATTTGCGAATAAGTATGCCTACCAATTCAGTAAACTCAAAAAGGCTTGTTCTTCCTTTGCTACTAAAACCGTGAGAAGGTGCGTCAAACGCATAGACAGTGTAGTTTTGTTCAATTAGTTTTTCAACCATGTCTGCAAAATTTCCTGCTTGCCCTTCCCAACCATGCACTAATAAAACTTTGTTTTCTCCACCTTTCCAAGTGTAAAGTTGAATATCAAAATCTTTAAATTTTAGGATTTCTTTTTCTGATTTATCTAAAACAACTAACTCATTGGTTCTTAATTTTTTAACTTGTGGATTTGAGAGTTGGTCATAAGCAAAAGAAACAACTTGGTTAGGGAAAAGCGTTGAAATAATTTTTATGATGGATTTACGCATTTTGTTTAATTTAATGATTAATTATTAATATTGAACGCTGAATAAGAAATATTGAGCCATAAACTTTGAAATTCAAAACCTATCATTCAAAATCTCATTAAGTAATTCAAAGAGAGAGTTTTGCTTTATCTTTAAATTCGTATATCAGCCAACCAAACGAAACTATAAATATCATTCGTTGCCAGATTCCCATGTAGTTTTCAATGGTAAACATCATCATAGACAATAAGGTAGCTATAATTCCTATGGCGATGGGTAAGAGTTTGTTTTTTGTACCTTGCTTGATAAACCCTGTTGCGATGGCTAACAAAGTAAAACTAAACCCTGTAGTTGAGGCAAAAAGGGAGTGTAACTCATCTTCGCGAATGCTGTAACTCACCAAGGCATTGATAGGTGCATGGCTGTAAATGGCAGTCAAAACAAGAGATAATCCAAATGATAACAATAGAATTTTGTGCATCCAATACTCGTGATAATGCGTCCACCCTGCATAAATACTGCTTAGTCCCATGAGGGCAAAAGTGAAATTCATAAGCCAAGCATTTTGGGTGTGTTGCGCTCCTAACTGGCTGGTGGTATTGCGAATGATGGAGTAGCCTTGTTCTGTGAAAAATGGTAATAAAAACATTACCAAAATTAAGAATAGGTAGGCGGATATGAATACTTTTAGCTTCATCAATAAAGGTGTTTTTTGTTTTTTAGATGGTTCAATATGTATGCCTCTATTCATCTTTT
This sequence comes from Thermoflexibacter sp., assembly GCA_025455345.1. Taxonomy (GTDB): domain Bacteria; phylum Bacteroidota; class Bacteroidia; order Cytophagales; family Thermoflexibacteraceae; genus Thermoflexibacter. The sequence goes on from JALOMS010000298.1 coordinate 5,719, forward strand.
GACGAATAGAAAGGCAATGAAAAACTACGCTTACAAGTTAGTAAAAATTTGAAACTTATCATTGATTTTTATTTTCTTCTAAGTGCTGAGCCATTCTTTGGGTATGACCAACTATCTTTTACACCCGTATCGCATTTGTTTTATACTAAAAATTAATTGGTTTTTTAGGTCAAAACTTGTCAGACACCTCCAAGATGTCTGACAAATAAGTAAAAGCATTTTTTTGATGGATAGAGCATTAGTTTTTTAATGCAAATCTCTATCTACTTGACTTCCAGAACCTCCACGCAATATGTCCAAATCTGTACCTAAGTGAGCTTGTTGGACATGGTCTATATAAAACTTTACATAGCCTCTAACTGCCTGCGGAGGAGGTGCTACCCACTCAGCTTTGCGTTTGGCTAATTCTTCTTCGCTAATATCCAAATGCAATTTTCTATTTTCCACGTCTAATTCTATATAATCCCCATCTTTGACTAAGGCTAATACC
>JALOMS010000299.1 GCA_025455345.1 Thermoflexibacter sp.
GGTAACTTATGGACGGCAGTTTTGTTGTTGGGCATAGCATACAATAAAAAAATAGATAACTTTTTGCAAGGAGATACCAGATTAATAGAAGAAGTCAGGGACAAAATAGAAAAATATAGCGCAAGTATAGCGCGTATTCCTGCGCTCAGAGACGAGATGTTCGTACTGACCGTAGGTTTTGGAGCTACGGCATTGGCATATATAATCGCAGACCAAATCATGCCTATCATGGAATCAAACAAAGAATGGCTCATAAGCCATAACCTATCTTCTCTTATTTCTCAATTTTTTTGGGTAGTCGTAACTGCCACAGCCATAGGATTAATCCTTTCTTTTACCAAAGCAAGGAGATTAGAAGGGGTAGGAGCATCGCGCATAGGAAGTATTTTATTGTACTTTTTAGTAGCAACAATCGGTATGCAAATGAATGTATTACAAATATTTGAAAATCCTATTTTCTTCTTAATAGGAATGATATGGATGAGTATTCATGCAATATGCATCATTGCCGTAGCCAAGCTCATTAAAGCTCCTTATTTCTTTATCGCAGTAGGTAGCCAAGCTAATATAGGAGCGGCGGCTTCTGCTCCTATTGTTGCTTCCGCTTTCCACCCAGCACTTGCGCCTGTGGGAGTGCTTCTTGCGGTCTTGGGCTATGCGATAGGCACGTATGGTGGTTGGTTGTGTGGATTAATGATGCAATGGGCATATTATTATTTTTTCTAATTTATCGCAAACGATATACATTGTAGAAACTGAAGAATCAATGCTATAATCATATTTTTGTAAATTCCTTAATTAAAAAAGTATCGCATTAAGAATCCAAAATTTTGTTAATACATTTTACTTTCTTTTCCAATTCAAAGCAAGTTTATACTTGACAGCCAAAAAGCGAATAAGGATAATGATAAAAATAGTGGTTAATGTATTGGCAATGGAATCTGGATTAAGTTTTTCTAATAGAAGATAGATAGTTGCTCCTGCTAAACAAGCAGTTGCATAAATTTCTTTTCTAAAGATTAAGGGAATTTCATTGCAAAATACATCACGGATAACTCCCCCAAAAGTAGCAGAAACCATGCCCATGATGACTGCTATCATGGGTGAAACTTGAGCAAATAATATTGCTTTTTTCAAGCCTAAGATGGTAAAAAAGCCTATGCCAATCGTATCAAAAAGAAAAAAAGTCTTACGCAAAGGTAAAATTTGCTTCTTAAATACAAGTGCTACGCCTACGGCAATAAATATAGTAATGAGATAATTCACGTCTTTGACCCAAACCAAAGGGTGAATGCCTAAGAGTAAATCTCTTGTTGTGCCTCCGCCCAAAGCAGTAATAAAAGCGATAAAAGTAACCCCAAAGGCATCTAAATCGTGTTCTTCAGCCGCTAAAGCACCGCTTATCGCAAAAACAAAAGTTCCTATAATGTCCAAAATGTAGATAATATTCATGTCTTGTAGGATAAAAATTGGCTAATCTTGTCAATGATACAATTTGCGCTCATATCAGTGTCCCCACTGACATTTTTTTGTTATGAAAAGTTATTTACCTTTATTACTTGCATAATTGCGACCTATTTACCAGCGCATTTGTAAGACTCTTTTCCCTGTCTTCAAAACCTTTCCTTTTTTTGCTTTTCAGGGCAGTTTTTGTAATTTTAAAGAAAATAGCGTGGTAAAAGCCACACAATGTTCTAATACACAATTAGAATTATTAAATTTGTTTAATCGCCCATTACCAGAGGAAGACCTTAAAATGATTAAACTGAGAGCTTTTGGATTTGCTTGTTTCTCCAATTTTAGACGAGTGGTTATCAGTGGATTTATCAAATCTTAGTTTTGTCCTATACTTTTGCCAATTTAACAAAAGAAGTACACTCGCTCTAAATGGTCAGTTTTATCATAAGTTTTACTCATTGAATAGTAGTTAGTATCACTTGTAGCTCTCGTAGGTATTCTCTTTTACTCATCTTTGATGGGGCGTAAACAAATCCTTCCACGTAATAAATTCTCCCTTTCTTATTATCAGCAAAGACGTAGCTAATAAAAGAACCACCCATAGAAATATTATTGGTCTTCCATAAACCTCTGGTTTCGATGGAATAGCGACCTTTGACCATCACAGGCTTAAATACAGGAGGTTCTAAAGTTTCTGTAGTAACAAATGATTCCTTATTGTCAGGGTCTCCAAAAAGACGCTTTTGACAGATAGCATTTCTCCAGCTAATGATGCTGTCTTTCTCAAATTGATTTTGATTGGAATAGGGCTTGTACGTGATAAAGAAAGATTTATCTACATCAGGGTCTAAAAAACGATACCAGACAAAACCCTCTTTGCCATTTGAACTTTTTTCAGTATTTACCTCATCATACCCATAAGGAATACGCACGTTGAATTGATGTTCATTCAAAGCCTTTTCTGCGAGTTTTATTTTTTCTTGTGCATTGAAAAGCTTTGCAGACAAACGCTTTACTTCTGCACTCTCAAATATTTCTTGCAATTTTAATTTGTTGGCTTTTAGGTGTTTGATAAGCCCTTGGTCTGTTTTATTAAATAAAAATAATAAGATTTGGTCTTTGGCAAATTGGTTACGTTTGAGCAACATAAACAAGCTATCTTCTTTCTGAATTTTATTCAATGTTTCTTCTGCATAAAAACTTTTAAGTTTTCTGGTTTCTTTGGTATTACTCTCAAAAGAAGTCAGCATAATAATATTTCTATGCGTTTTCAATAAATCATTAATAGCCAATGGATTAATTAATCTAATTGTAAATATTCTTTCATCTCTCAATGTACCGCCAAGTTTTTCAGCAAAAACTTCTCTCACAGCCTTGCCCAACTCTCCTTCCCACTTAGTAGAATCCATAAATAAAAGAATCTCGCCGCTATCTCCTTTTGCAGAAAGCAGATTACCTCTTTCCGCGCTTCTTCCCCCACAGGCAGATAACGTAGTAATCAATAAAATAAAATAAAATCCATTTTTGATAAGATTAATATAGCTCATTATTGTCTATTTTAAAAGTGTGATTAATGAATAAACAAGAAATATTTTAATAGATTGGTTATCAATAGATTGATTTTAATCAAAATCCATTTAGTAACTTTAATTTCATAATACAAAAATAGTATTAAAAGTTACAACATTAACATAAATTAAGCGAAGTAAAATAAATCTACTTACAAACTACATTTTAGTACATATATTTGTTTTTTAAGTCAAAAATTATAATTTGCGGGGCATATTTGGAAAATACATTCCAAATGAGTTGTTTATATGATATTTTGATAAAACAATTAGCTAATAACTAATTGATTATAAACAATTTGTTTTGCAAACTATTCATTTATAAATTATTCTTTTCAAAAAATGCGAAATATTGTATTATTTGGTCCACCAGGTGCGGGGAAAGGAACACAAAGTCAAAAATTGATAGACAAGTATGGATTTGTTCATTTATCAACAGGGGATTTGCTTAGAGCAGAAATTGCGGCAGGGACAAAGTTAGGGTTAGAAGCAAAAGAACTTATGGACAAAGGAATATTAGTACCAGATGAGGTAGTAATAGGTATGATAAATAATAAAATAAAAGCCAATCCTGATGCCAAAGGTTTTATTTTTGATGGTTTCCCTCGTACAGTAGCCCAAGCTGCTGCTTTGGACAAAATGATAGCAGATAACCAAATGAAGATTAATGGCATGATAGCTTTAGTCGTTGATGAAGAAGAACTTACAAAAAGACTTTTGATTCGGGGACAGACTTCTGGCAGGGTAGATGACCAAAACGAAGCCCTCATCAGAAATCGAGTACAAGAATATAATAATAAAACAGCTCCCGTAGCAGATTTCTACAATCAACAGAGTAAATATCATGCTATCAATGGTATAGGAGAAATTGAAGATATTTTTTCGCAAATTTCCAATCTAATAGATACCTTCTAAAATCCATTATTGTACTTATAAAAATAGATGACAGTTATTAGTAAAATACTAATTTTGAAACTGTTATCTATTTTTTATTTATAAATACTCTTATTTCATCTTGTTCATCTGTCAAAAGATAAAAAAAATATCAATAAATTTTTGGACATACAAAAAAAAGTTACGACCTTTGCACCACCAAAAACAAAACGCACCGTTCGTCTAGGGGTTAGGACGCATCCCTTTCACGGATGAAACACGGGTTCGATTCCCGTACGGTGTACTAAATGATTGCATATTAAAAAGTATGTTGTTCTCAAGCGATTATAATTTCTAACAAAAATTGTAATCGCTTTTTTTATGACAAAGTAATCAGATGGAGTAGAAACTACTATTTCTTGTAGATTATCTTTTTACATCAAAAATGCCATTGTATTTATTTCCCATATAGCCACCCCATAAGATTTGTTGGGAGGATAAGTTAGATAACTCTACTCGCCTAAGATTGAACCTCAAAGGAATACTATAAAAAGCACTTTCAGGGTCGTGTTCTTTTTCTACTGTGCCTGCCAAATAGATAATGTCTGCTTTGCCGTCTTTTTCCATATCTCCAATCCAAGGAGTAGAAGCCCAATTCGTACCCTTTAATTCATCTATAATTGTGGTTTGAGTAGTCGTAAAATTGATGTAAACCAATCTTGTAATAGAGGCTGATGAGTCTTGTTGATTCAAAGTCATTAATACTTCTGAAATGCCATCTTGGTCTATATCTACTGTTAAAGGAGAGGTAAATGAAAATCCATTGCCTTGCAAATCTTTTTGATAGATGATATTTCCTGTTTTCCCATCTATCACAGCCGTTTTTATGACATTGTTGAAATTAGGCCAAATGCCTATGCTAAAATTTATGAAAAAGTCTGGAATTTTATCACCATTGAAGTAGCCAACGGCGGGCTGATTATATGCCTCTGTTCCGCTAAGTCCTACTTCCCACAATTTTTGGTTAGTTTTACCATCAACTGCAATGGTTTTACCTTCCACAATATTTTGTACAATATCCAAGACTCCATCATTGGTAATATCTACCAAAAGTGGGGGAGCGATTACCCCTTTTTGTATAGTTTCAATCAGTACTTGCGCTTTTGAAATGTCTCCTCTTAGCAAGTCCGCTAAGGTAGTTTTATAAAGGTGTCCTGAAATAGTTTCTCCTCCTGTTCCAAAAATAATTTCTGCATTATCCTCATGTTTTTGTATAAATAAGGGTGAAAGATAGGTTTCTTTGCCATCAGGCATTTCTGCTTGAGCAATGATACTTTTATCTTTGCTACTTATAATCAATAACTTACCTTTAGGGCGATTAAAATTATCAGCACGTAAACTTGCGTCTCCGCCGTTAGCAATGAGTAAGTCATCAAATCCATCATTATTTTGGTCAGGAATGAGTTGGGGGGTAGTAAAATTAAACCAACCTAAACTCTTGGGTGTATGAGCATCATCAGTTTGTAAAAACTCCCATATCAATTGTCCTGTTGCGCCATTGACAGCCTTGAGTTCGGCAGAACGACCACCAATAAATACATCAGAAACGCCATCTTTTGTAATATCATAAAAAATAGCCGAACCTACGACTTGGTTGCGAGCAGGCAAATGCCAAAGTCTTTTTCCCGTTTTTCCATCTATAGCCAATACCCCCACATCTGTAAATATCCATTCTCCGCTCCCTGTACCTATGACTATGTCCAAAACACCATCTTTGTTCAAGTCCACAGTTCTTGGGGAAGAGTAGGCAACTGTTACAGGATAAATCGCCTCCCAAAGTACAACATTTTCATGGTCAGAAGAACATGAAAATAGCATGATAGCTATGGAAAATACTAATGATAAGGATTTTAAATAAGGTTTGCAATATTTTGTAAGCATATCTTTATCAGTGATTCTATTCTACACAAAATTGAAATGTAGAATCTAACAAAAGTAAGAATATTCCTTGATTTAAAAAATCACTATGGCTGTTTTCTAAAGCATGAAAAAAATACTGAATTGATTGGAATATTTTAGATTTTACTGAAAGTGAGTTTTTTTAGTACTAAACCATAAAGGTCAAAGATGGCAAAAGTTGCTAATATTTTGAACTTGTCTTTGTTGAATATTTTTTCTGGTACTTCATACCGAGAGAAAAATGAGAATAGAGGCGAAACTATTATGATTGTAAACTTTAAATGCATAATAATACTAAATGCAGTGTTATAATTATAATCAAACATTAAAATTAA
>JALOMS010000300.1 GCA_025455345.1 Thermoflexibacter sp.
CCTACGCCTATTGGGAATTTGGAGGACATCACTTTGCGAGCTATCAAAGTGCTTAAAATGGTGGACATCATTGTTGCGGAGGATACGCGTACTTCTGGCATATTGCTTAAGCATCTTGGCATACAAAAACCCTTACAGAGTTATCATATTTTTAATGAGCATCAGACGGTGGCTAATCTCATCAAAAAAATGAAAGAGGGCAAGGTATTGGCTCTTATTTCTGATGCAGGGACTCCTGCTATCTCTGACCCTGGGTTTTTACTGATTCGCGAGTGCCTAAAAGAAACGATTGGCGTAGATTGTTTACCCGGAGCTACTGCTTTTGTTCCTGCCTTAGTCAAGTCTGGATTACCTTCAGAAAGATTTGTTTTTGAGGGCTTTCTCCCTCATAAGAAAGGAAGAAAAACGCGCTTGGAGCAATTAGCCATAGAAGAAAGAACCATTATTATCTACGAATCTCCACATAGAATAGTCAAATGTTTAGAGCAGTTGATAGAACATTTTGGTGGGCAAAGACATGCTTCGGTATCGCGAGAATTGACCAAAGTATATGAGCAAACCTTAAATGGAACATTGGAAGAATTGTATCATATTTTCTCTGCCAAATCACCCAAAGGAGAGTTTGTGATAGTCATAGAGGGGTATAGAAACTAAATTTATTCAAATTTTTTATTAAAAAAATGATATTTTATCAGTTGGCATTATTTTAGCAATATTTTGGTTATTAAAATTACCCTTTGAGTTATGAAACTGCATATACCCCAAATTATTTTTCTTCTATTTTTATTTTTTCCATTGACCAATATATATGGTCAAGAAGAAGTAATTAGCAATGCCAAACTTGCCATCAAATCTGGTAGTTCCAAAGATTTGACAAAGCACTTTTATAATACGGTGGAATTAAAAATTAGTGCCAATGATAACGAGCCTGTAACAAGTAATAATTGTAGTAAAACACAGGCTGAGTATGTGTTTAAGAATTTCTTTAAAGATTATTATCCTCAAGATTTTACATACGTACACCAAGGAACTTCCAAAGATGGAATGAAGTATGCCATTGGGAAATATACCTATAAGGATAGTACAGGAAAAGTATTGGGTTCTTTTAGGGTATTTATGAAGCTAAAAGTCTATGATGGAACTTACCTCATTGATGAGATAGATTTTAGTAAAGAATAGTTTTATTGGTGATGAATACTATTTCTATCCTTGTTCTATACAGGAATTATTATCTAACAGGGTTAACATGAGTTACTTCTTTGACCCAGGGAAGTTGTTGGATATATGCTAAAGAAAAAGGGCGAATATTGGAATCTAATTCTATAAATTGACAAGCGAAATCGTTTTTGCCTCTTCTGGAAACCGACATTGTGGCTATGTTGGCATCATCTTGAGCTAATATACTGGCAATAAAAGCAATAGCTCCTTTGATGTCTTGTGTTAAAATAATGAGTGTGTGCAGACTTGCTGAAAAATTAGCTGTAAATCCATTCACCTCTTCTATGTGGATTAACCCTCCTCCAGTGCTAATTCCAATTAACTCAAGGCTTTTTTCTCCTTTCCTAATATTGAGTTTAATGGTATTGGGGTGCATGACAGATGAACTTCCGACCGCTTTAAATGTATATTGGAGGTTTTGCTCTTTGGCAAAATCAAAGGAATTTTTGATTCTGGTATCGTCTGTGGCAAAGTCCAATAAACCTGCAATAATCGCCCTATCGCTCCCATGACCTTCATAAGTTCTTGCAAATGAATTATAAAAGGTAATTTCTGCTTCTTCGGGTATGCTACCCAATATGCCTACGGCTGTTCTGGCAATCCTTACCACGCCCGCAGTGTGCGAGCTGGACGGTCCTATCATAATAGGTCCTATCATATCAAAAATACTACTTCTCTCTGCCATAATTATAATAAATCCTTGATTGCTTGTTCTAATTGTCTGAATTTGAACACATAACCTGCTTTTTCTATTTTTTCAGAAGAAACTCTATTACCTCCTAATACGATTGCTGACATCTCTCCATCTGGAGCTACCCCATTGTAAATGCCACTCATCTCTTTGTCCTCTATTGCTTTGACAAATATTTCGCACAAATCGTCTATATGTATCCAAGAAACATATTGTAATCCACTGCCCAACGCTGCTCCTGTGTATAATTGTATAGGTTGCGCTATTTTTGCTAATGCGCCCCCTTTCGCACTCAACACGACACCTATGCGTATGGCTACAGTTCTTACATCTTTAGCCTTGAATATCGCTGATTCCCATGCTTTTACAACTTGTGCTAAGAAATCTTTAGCGGAGCTTTCCATGCCCTCATATTGCCAAGCGTTGCCTGTATCAAGTCCATAATATCCTATGGCACTGGCAGATATAAAAGCCTGAACCTTATTAGGTTGGGTAAGAAGGGTATCCACTAAGAGTTGGGTAGAAAGTGTTCTGCTATCCAATATTTCTTTTTTGCGGACATCTGTCCATGTTGCGTCAGCTACTCCTGCGCCCGCCAAATGAATGATGTAATCTGCATTTTGAATGGCTTCTTGTTCGATGGTCTTTTTTTTGATGTCCCACTCATAGAGTTTGATGTAAGCATTATCTCGATAGATAGATATTTTTTCTACTCGACTTTCTAACATAGACTCGATGTCAAATTCGGTAATTAGATGACCCTTTTGGAGAAAAATCTCATGTTTTTCTTCTTGAATGACTTCGCGATTGTTATTGTCGAGAAACCTATCAATATTAGTTACGGTCAGGTCATGGGCTAATCTCTTACCCAATGCCTTGCGCCTTAGCTCTTCTTCTGTGGCATCTATGACTTCGGATAGTGAGATGGCTGATTTGTATTCTATACTGTCCAGCCCATTCTTATTGCGAGTCAAATAGCTAACAATGTACCCTTTATGAAGTAATATTTCGGTTAATCTTTGCCCTACTAAGCCTGTTCCCCCAGAGATTAGTATATTTTTGCTCATAAATTTATTGAATTATGGTGATAGGCAACATTAGTCTTGTCTTTCCACAAATCTAATTATTTTTGAAAGATTATTTGATGCTTCTTTCTGATAATTTTATTTTTTATGTATTTTAGCCATTCCTCAATTATAAAGCAGTAATTTTGGATATTTTCATATATTGTCAGCTTAGTCAAAAAAATAACAAAATGAAAAACTTATACTTTACTTTTTTGCTTTTATTATGGGTGAGAGGGTCTATCTTAGCCCAAGCCCCTATACAAGGCGTAGATGCCCAAAACAATATCAATACTTTGGGTGGGAATTATGCAGGCGTGAATACGGTTCGCGTATTTGATGAGCGTTATAAGGGAGTTAAGGGTACGGCTTGTGTATTCGATAAGTGGTATCCTACTGATATTTATCTTACTAACGGAGCTATTCATCAAAAAATCTTAGCAAAATTAGATGTTTACAAAGGACAGGACTTGGTGGTTTTGAGGAAAGACAAAGGGGACTCGATGATAGTCAAATATGAATCTATAAAGTCTTTTGTGATAGAAAATACAGATGCCAATAAGCAACATGTATTTGCTAAGTTTCAAGTAGGGGAGAATAAGACCTCTGAATTTTGTGAAGTGCTACACCAAGGCAAGTTCTCTCTCATTGCGTATCGTACTAAGACTTTATTACCTGCTGATTATCAAGGAGCATACAATGCAGGTAGGTATTATGATGAGTTTTTACCAAATACAGAACTATTTATCGTTACTCCTGATAATCAAATCATAAAGCTAAAAAAATCTAAAAAAGCCTTATTGAAAATCTTAAATCAAAGTGAAAAAGAATTTGTTGAATACATAGAGAAAAACAAGATAGATTTTGAAAAAGAGGGAGATATAGCTAATGCGGTAGCCTTTTATAATAATCTTTCAAATAAATAAGCAAAACAACTGTTCTAAAATTGTATGTCAATTGTTCAGGAAACTATCAAAAAACTCTCAGAATTACAAAAACAGACACATTCATTCCAAATGTTTGTGGGTTTTGATGGCTATTTGGATTATATCCAACACGTAGTTAAAAGTAAGGATATTTATGGGCAATCTACTCGTTTTCAGGGCATTACAGACTTTGCCCAGCACCTACAAACCTTAGCTGGTAAGAGTGGTCAATTGGAAGTAAGTACGCAAGAAGTCAAGATAGGAGGGAATGCGCCTATTTTAGCCAATGCTTTAGCAAACTTGGGCATTAAGAATTATTGCTTAGGTTCTATGGGCTTTCCGCAACTTCATGCAGAGTTTAAGAGTATGCACACACTTTGTGAATTAGTTACCTTTGGGATGTCTGGAATTACCCATGCTATGGAGTTTGGTGATGGGAAGTTGATGTTTTCTGATTTGGGGACATTTGAGCGCGTAAATTGGAGTTATCTCAAAAGTATTATTGGTTTGGAGAAAATAATTGATTATATAGCTAAAAGTCAGGTTATTGCCTTAGTTGATTGGGTAAACTTGCCTCATGCAACAGATATTTGGAGAGGTATTCTTGCCGAAGTAGTGCGTCCTCTTGCTAACCCCACAAAGCATTATCTTTTTGACCTCTGCGACCCAAGTAAAAAGTCTATAGATGATATTACACAGGTACTTAATTTGATTAGTGAATTTGCTAATTTGGGGACTGTTACTTTAGGCATGAATGAAAATGAAACGCGTAAGATTTGGCTGGCTCTTAAAGGGCTTCCGCTATCTTCCTCAGAGGCAGACAAAATAGATTTGCAAGAAATGGCTTCTTTTATTTATCAATCTTTACAAGTCCAATATTTGCTAATACATCCTACTACATACACAATCGTATGTGATAACAATGGTCTATACACAGTAGAAGGCAAGGAGGTAAAGCACCCAAAAGTATTGACAGGTGGTGGAGATAATCTCAATGCAGGGTACTGCTTGGGAGTATTAGGTGGTTTTGAATTACAGGAGCGTGCCTTGTTAGGCATGGCTACTTCTGGGGCATATATACAAAATGGTTACAGCCCAAGCATACAAGACTTGTTAGCTTATCTTTCAGAAATGTAGAGATTTAACTTAGATATTTAAGGATTCGCAGGCTTTGCGAGCGGCATCTTGTTCTGCATTTTTTTTACTAAAACCTAAGCCAGAAGATACAATATTTTCATTGAGCAATACTTGTATTTTAAACTGTCTTTGGTGACTTGTTCCTTTTTCATCAACCATCTCAAACTTGACGGATTTGCCGTTGCGTTGCGCCCACTCTATAAGTTTACTCTTGTAGTTGGTATCATTGATGATGATTTGGTTCATGTCCAAATGGGCATCTAATAGATTTTTGGTAATAAAAGTGCGACAAAATCTAAAGCCTTTATCTAAAAATACAGCTCCAATAAAAGCCTCCATCGCATCTCCATACACATATTTGAAAGAAAGAGCCGTTTTTCTTTTAGTATCATAAACTACTAACTTGTCCAATCCGATTTTGCGAGCAAGTTGGTTAAGGGACTCGCGACTAACGATACGCGAGCGAATTTCAGTGAGAAAGCCCTCATCTTTGTATGGAAAACGCTTAAAAAGATACTCCGCTACTATCATTCCAAGAACCGCATCGCCCAAATATTCTAATCGTTCATTAGATTCTTTGAATCCATCTAAGTTTTCTTTGGCAATAGAAGTATGAGCAAAAGCCAACTTAAATAGGTTTAAATTTTTGGGCTTTTTTCCTGTGATTTGCTTAATCGCCGCGATGAGTTTCTTATCTTTCTGCGAGTGATTACCAAAAAAATGTTGTAAATATTTAATCAGAATAGTTAGAAGGTTTAGGTTAATTTCTTACTAAAAAAAGCACTTATTACACTGGCAAATGTATAAAAATTATATTGCTTCGTGTAATAAGTGGTTTTTATTTTAACAAGAAAGTTTGTTATCTCGTCAAAAATAGTAGTTTTTATATTGAAAATTAGTCGTATTTGCGGAAAATCACAGAACAATTATGCCCCCCAAAGCCAAAAGTATTGCTTAAGACTACTTCTATGTTTCTACTTTGTGCTTTATTGAATGTAAAATTCAACTTATTATCTATTTCCTCATCATCAGAAAAATGATTGATAGTAGGAGGTACTATTTGATGCTTTATTGCTAACAAAGAAGCAATTGCCTCTACTGCGCCTGCCGCTCCTAATAGGTGTCCTGTCATAGATTTGGTAGAACTGATATTGAGTTTGTAAGCGTGTTCACCAAATACTTTCTGAATTGCTTTGATTTCTTGCGGGTCTCCTATGGGTGTAGAAGTCCCATGTGTATTGATATAATCTATCTCGGAAGGTTGTAAATTTGCGTCTTCTAAAGCATTTTTCATTACAGAAATTACGCCCAATCCTTCTGGGTGAGGCGCAGAGATGTGATAAGCATCTGCTGACATTCCTCCTCCGATGAGTTCTGCATAAATTTTTGCACCTCTGGCTTTGGCATGCTCCAACTCCTCAAGAATTAATGCTCCAGCTCCTTCGCCAAGCACAAAACCATCTCTGTCTTTGTCGTATGGACGAGAAGCAGTTTCAGGAGATTCATTGCGCTCTGAAAGTGCCTTCATCGCATTAAATCCACCAATACCCGACTCTGTGGTAGCCATTTCAGAACCGCCCGTAATAATTACATTCGCTTTACCAAGTCTGATATAATTAAAAGCATCTACAATCGCATTGGTAGAGGTAGCACAGGCAGAAACGACGGAAAAATTAAGCCCCCTGAATCCATATTTCATAGAAATATGACCCGCACTGAGGTCTATAATCATTTTAGTGATAAAAAATGGACTGATGCGAGGAGTTCCGTCTCCTTTGGCAAAAGCACTAATTTCTTCTTGGTAGGACTTGATGCCCCCAATGCCAGAACCCCAAATAACTCCCGCTCTATCCAAATTTATTTTCTCCAAGTCTAAGCCCGAATCCTTCATTGCTTCGTCTGTAGCGACAAGTGCGAATTGGCAGAAAGGGTCTATCCTTCGTGCTTCTTTCTTGTCTATGAAATCCTCGACATTGAAATTTTTGACTTCACAAGCAAATTTTGTCTTAAACTTTGATGCATCAAATTTGGTAATCAATGCCGCACCACTCACTCCATTTTTTAAGGAGTTCCAATACTCATTAACATTGTTTCCTATGGGTGTCAATGCCCCTAAACCTGTAACTACAACTCTTTTTAAGTTCATATTGAGACGAAGTTGTCGGAATGAAAATTTCGGAATGAATATATTTAAAAGTAATATTAGACTAAAGCATAAATTGGAGCAAACAAGTCTTTAAGATGGTTTCCTAAAGACTTGCTATTTCCCAAAATTGGGGGGGAAGATGATATACTTCCTCCTCAATTTATTATTTTTGAGCATGCTCTTCCAAATAAGCAATTGCCTGACCTACCGTAGTGATATTTTCAGCTTGGTCATCAGGAATAGAAATATTGAACTCTTTCTCGAATTCCATAATAAGTTCAACAGTATCCAATGAATCTGCTCCCAAATCATTGGTGAAACTTGCATCAGGAGTAACTTCAGATTCCTCCACACCTAATTTATCAATAATGATGCTTTTTACTTTTTGAGCAATTTCTGACATTGTTTTATCTATTTAATTTTAAAATCTGACCGCAAAGAAATACATTTATTATATGAATGTCAAAAAATTTGAAGGCTTAATTTTTATATCTGCGTTTTCCTACTGATATTTTATTGAAATATTTGACCAATAATCAATCATAAGATTTTGATTATTAGTTATTTATGTGATTTACCTATTTTCCCGTATTCATTTTTTAAAATTTCGGTAGGGTTGATAATTATTGCTTTATAAATAAGATAGACAATGTTGTTTTGCATAATTTGTTTTCTAAAAAAGATACAAAAAATGTTGAGTTTTTTACAAGTGATTTATTTTTTTAATCTTCTCATAATAAAAATCTAACAATCAATATTTTAAAATAATAGTTGTCCGATTACTTTCGGACAACTATG
>JALOMS010000301.1 GCA_025455345.1 Thermoflexibacter sp.
CTAAATTGACTACAATGATGGAATCACATCCATTAATGTTTCCTGCTTTTATTATTTCTGTACCGGCGGCATTATTAATGTCGTATATCTTTCCATTTACGGTCACGGATTGGTTTTCGCAAAGTTTTTGGGTTATAGTGTTGGTGGTAGCTTCATTAAATCTGAGGCTAACTGAGATGATGGAGTCGCATTGATTAGGAAGCGTGGCCGGAATGATTTCTATGCCAATGGGATTTTGTTGGTTATAAGTTTTGTTATTGACCAATATAGATTCTCCATTACAAAGCACTGGATTGAGATTTAACTTTCTTTCTGGCAATAAGGTGAAAAACTGTTCGACATTGATCATAGTACCATCGCAGTTACTGTCTTCGAAGTTTAAAATCTTAACCGAATATTCACCAGAACTTAGATTAAAATCAGATGGACAAAATCTCTGTATCCACTCTGTTTGATTTACAAATACTGTATCTATATCTACAAGTTGATTTTGTTTGTAGATACCTGTTATCAGTCTAAAGGGTCCTTCGCCTTCTAAAGTGAATTTAAATTCAGTACAAGATTTTACACAGCTGCTAGCAATGGAAGCTTGCTGGATTCCCGGTTCATAGAAGATAACAGGAATTCCGGCGGCTAATGAAAAACAAGCA
Organism: Thermoflexibacter sp.; assembly: GCA_025455345.1. Classification (GTDB taxonomy): domain Bacteria; phylum Bacteroidota; class Bacteroidia; order Cytophagales; family Thermoflexibacteraceae; genus Thermoflexibacter. The sequence goes on from JALOMS010000301.1 coordinate 651, forward strand.
TCAGCGAAATCTACGCTATCTCGTCCAATGGAATCTGCCGCAATGGCCGATATATAATAAGTCGTACCCAATGTACCACCAATAGGAAATCCAAAGCTGGGTTTTTTAGAAAAAATCTTTAATACGCCTTCTTCCCATCGTGTGCATCATGCTACTAATGAGGAGTATATAGACAAAAATTTTGGAGGCGTATTTATCATTTGGGATAGACTTTGGGGGACTTATCAAGAAGAGAAAAGCAAACCAACATACGGAGTAACTACGGGGTTTGTAGGATATAATCCATTGAAAATCATATTTAAAGGTTTTGAAGAGTTGTTGAAAGGAGAAAAATCCAAGAGTTAGAGCAACTTCAAAAAACCAAATCTGTCAGTTTAGTGGCAATTTCTCCTACTTTCTTTTTGCTATAAAAGGCAAGAGTGAGCTTAAAATCTTCCATTTTTCCCCTGCTCAATACCCTTTCTATGATATAAGAGGCGTGCCGCCCAGAAGCGTGTTTACTTATAAAAATACCTTGCCTGATGTGCTAATAAGTGATTGAACACGTTATTAGAAGTTTCTCTAAATGCAAGCCTGTCATATTTTTCAGGTAAATAATCATTTAGAATTTTATCAATCGCATTTTGGACTTGCAAGCGAGTTTGGTGCGTTTTTTCCCAATCTACCACCAATATTTTTTCTTTTTCGTCTTTGATGCGAGCTAACAATTCTTTGGCGGCATCTTTAACTTTTTGTTTTTCTTCATTACTTAGCTTAGGTTTGTCTAATAGGTCAAAAAGGACTAATTCTTCTTCTGTCAGCCCTTCTCTGATATGGCGCATTTCTTCTGCCTCCAAACTTTGCACAAAGGCGGAAAATTCATCTATCAATGCTTCAGTAGAAAACTTGCCTTCATTGTAGCCTTGTATGAGGTTTTCATAGCGTTCTATAAAAGGTGTGCGGGTAGGGTTGGCATCAAGTAGCTTTTGTAGTTTTTGCTCAACAAATGCCCGAATATCTGCAATCGCAATATTTTTGAGTGGGGTTTGTTTATACTGTTCTCTTAGCTTTTCATAGTCCAGTTTACTAAGGTCTATTGTCCATGCGCCTTTGATTCCGTATTCCTCTTGTGGCTCTTGTGCTGTGAGTACGCTTTCATCTAAGAGATTAGCAAGGCGATTTTCTGCGTCATCTAAATCTCCGATTTGTCGCTTTCTATCTACTATTCCACGCAAAGAAGCTAACATATCTACTTTTTGTTTATAGGCAATTTCTTGTGCTATTTCGGGGCGACAAGCGGCATATAGGTCTGAAATGGTATTTTGATAAACGATAAATGTTTTTTTGGTTTCATCATTGACCAAAATCTTGTTAGCAAATATTTCTAACAGTTTAATTCTTTCGTTGGTATCGCTTTCTAAAAGAACAGAAAACAAATCCATTTGCAAATTTTCTTGGCAGAAGGTAGCTAAGGTGTCTATGGCGGCTTGAAGCAAGACTTTTAAGTAATCAGAAGGCTGGCAAATTTTTTCTACTTGTACGCCACTGGTTTGTGTACCTTCTGCATAGACAGCCAATGCTTTTTTCAATTTGCGAAAAACGCCATAGTAATCTACCACTTCGCCGTTGATTTTGCTAATTCCATTGATGATATGCGAACTTACCCGATTTGCCCTTGCGATAGCCTGCATGAGTGATTGGTTTTGCATGGGCTTATCCAAATAAAGTGTAGAAACCGTAGGCGAATCAAAACCTGTGAGCCACATAGCGCATACAAACACAAGCCGAAGGGGGTGTTCGTCATCTTTGAAATTGTGCGTAATGTCGTGTTCTTGGGCATCTTTTTCATTCATTCTGTCCCTATGCACTTTGATTTGCAGGTTTTGCTTGGCAAATTTTTCTTCTTCTCCATCTTCTCCGCTTATTACTACTGCCATTTCGGTATTCCGTAGGAAGTCAATTGTCTTTTGCAAATCGTCTTTTTCTTGCTTGGTTTTTGCTTTTAATGCCTGTTTTTGTAGGGTTTTAATTTCTTCTTTCCAGTGGTAGCTCACTTTGTCGTACATTCGGACTGCGGTAAACTTATCTATGGAAATCACCATGCCCTTGCCCAAGTACCCTCGATAGGGGAAATGCTTTACAATGTCTTTGGCAATGGTTTCGAGCCTATCATCACGTTTGATGATTTCGTATTCTTTGGCAAATTTGCTCTCTAACTGCAAAATTTGCTCTTCTGATAAGTCTTCGCTTTCTATAATTTCCTCGTACTCCTCTTGTAGGGTTTCATTGACGATTTGCACTTGGGGAACTCGTCTATTGTAATAGAGGGGAACGGTAGCCCCGTCTTCTATAGACTGAGCAAAATTATACTCACTAATGATTTCCCCAAAATATTTGGCGGTAATGCCACTCTGAATCAGGGGTGTACCTGTAAAAGCCAAGTATTTGGCATTGGGCAAGCCGATACGCATATTGTCTGCCAAGTCGGAATATTGGGTGCGGTGCGCCTCATCTACTATCACGATAATGTCCGAACGGGTACTAAGCAAAGGGTAAGGCTCTCCTTTTTTCTCTGGTCTGAATTTGTGAATAAGCGTAAAAATGTACCGTTTGTTGCCTTGCAAAAATTCTCTTAGTTCTTTGCTACTTCTGGGGCTTACTTTTTCTGCGTTTTTATCATTTTTGATGACTCCCGCTTTTACATAGTTCTCATAAATTTGGCGGTCAAGGTCTTCCCTATCGGTGATGATGAGAAAAGTAAAATCGCCTTGGTATTTTCTGCGTAACTTTTCTGTAAAAAATATCATGGAATAGCTTTTCCCGCTTCCCTGCGTATGCCAAAATGTCCCTATTTTGTTTTTATCTGCTTTTTCGTAGGCTTGGAGGGCATTGTTTACGCCTAAAAATTGGTGATTTTGGGCAAGGATTTTTATTTGCTTGTCTTTTTCATAGAGCACAAAGTTTTCTATGAAATCTATAAGCGTATTTTTCTCGCAAAAGCTACGCGCTAAGTAGTCCAAACTTGTATTGCTGGCGGCAATTTGTCTTTTATTGAGTTTGCTTTCCTTGCTGTCTTTGTCCTCTTCCTTGCGAAACCAATCTTTGAAAAACTTAAAGCCTGCATTGTACGCCCCTATTTTGGACTCTGCCCCGTTGGAAAGTACGCAAGCTATATTGGGGACAAAAAGCTGGCGTATCACGTCCCGATAGCGCACCAAGTTATCATTGTATGCATTTTGTAGGGGCTTGTCCGAACGCTTTAACTCTATGAAAATGAGTGACATACCGTTGATATAGACCAGCAAATCGGGGCGGCGTGGCTGCCCTACGGCACTTTCTATCCATAGCTGGGAGACGACAACAAAATCGTTGCGATGGGGATACTGAAAATCGATAAAATGAACTTTCTTTTTTTCTTCTCTGCCTTCGGCGGTGCGGACTTTCGTTTCCCAACCGTAGCGAAGGAGATGATAAAATTCGGCATTGGCGGCGTAAAGACTTAGCGTACTGAGGCGTGGAGCTATGATGACCTCTACCGCCTCTTGCAAAGTAGAGAGCGGGAGCGCAGGATTGATTTTTTGGAGGGAGGCAAGCAAACGCTTTTTGTCAAAAACCTCCATTGGGTTTTGGCGGTCTAAGGCATCTACTGTAAGGCAGTGAAGGTGCTGATAGCCCAACTCTTGGGTGAAAATCTGGATAGTTGCCTTCTCGATGTCGTCTTCATTGATAAATGCCATAGGTGTAGCGTTAATGTATGAAAAAAACTTGCTTAAATGTATGGAAAAGAGCCATGAAAATCAAAGAAATCTAAGTAAAAAAACTCAAACCACCAATGCGCCACTCATCAGGCGGGGAAGTAGCCTATCGCGTGTCTGGCGAAGGGATTGGTTTTGGGCTTGCAAGTTTTTGATTTGATTGAAAAGGGGAATAATTATTTTATCAAAATTATCCATGACTTCTTGATTAGGTAAAAGAATTTGCAGTTTCTTAAAAGTGCTTTTTGTCATTTCTCCAAATGTTGCGCCTGTTGAAAGTGATATGATAAAGTCTTTATTCTGCTTAATCCAAAAATAAATAAAAGGGTAGGCAATATTTTGATTAGGAATACAAACAATAAAGCCTTGATTAGTACAGGCTTGTGTAGTATTTATTCCTACCTCACCAATAGTAGCCCTACTTGTCATCATGACACATAAAGGCGGAAATAAACGAGCAGAACTGTTTTTTAAGCCAGATTGAGTAATTTGATTTTTTGACGATTCTAAAAATATGCCTTGCCCATTTGTTATATCTGTTGGTGAAAACCAATTAATTGTTCCATTTTCCCAATAGCTTCTGTTTTCTGTATCAGGAGTACCTCCTCCTAAAATCTCGAAACTATCTCCAATTTTCCTTACCTCCCATCCCTTCGGCAGTCCATTTTCAAAGGGCGTATTTTCGTAGTTAGGGAAGCGCAGGCGCACAAACCACTCCTTGTATAGCTGCTGGGCGGTCTGCTCCAATAGCTGTATGCGCCGCAAGTTGTTCTCTATCAGGTCATCATAGGCAGAAAGGATAGCGGCAATGCGGGTTTGGGTGGGGAGCGGGGGAAGGGTGAGTTTAAGATTTTCTAAATCATTTCTATTTAGAGTTGGAACACCTGCACCGCTATTAAAATGTTCTAATTTAAGTGTTTGCAAAAAATAATAAACAAATTTTTTATGGTTTCCTTTAAAATCTTTTACAAATAAAGCGGTATTATGCGCCCAAAAATCGCTTTTTATGTACTGCACGACTCCCAAACTACCTGAACGACCTGTTACAACACCTTCTCCTTTATTTTTGTATTTGTTATGATAACCTAAAATAGAAGTAGAGCCTACAACAGGATATTCACCTTCCACAAAATCATTTGTAGGTAAGTCAAAACCTCTTTGTAATTCTATAAAATTTTTGAATTTTACTTCTTTCCACTGTTGCATTTTGTATTATTTTTGTGTTGGGGGTGTTTTAGCCGTACCTTTTGCTTACTTGCTGGCTTATCTGGCTTTTTATCATCTCCCAGTCAGCTTTTTTTAATAAGTTAAGGTCTGTATCTTGGTCTGCATCATCAAAATAGCTAAGGCTTCTTGCTACCATAAGCTCATTGCCATCTGCAAATTTTTGATTGTAAAAATCCATTATTTCTTCAAAACTGAATGTTTGCAAAAGAAAAAAAATATCAATAAAATCTCTCTTTCTGCCTCTGCCTGCTATTGCCGCTAATTTCATAGCCGCAATGTCAGGTAGGGAATATGCCCTATTTGCAAAGCAAGCGAAGTACCTCCTGCCAGTCCGAAATCAGACAAGTCAGCAATGAGCATGATGTTTTTTAAGAGAGCCAAAGTTGGTTCTCTAACGGTTTGGGTATATAGCATCTAAAATTTTCTTTTGAGATATTAAAAACACAACTTAAAAAGCTAATACTCTTTGCATCAAGACAAGGAGATTGCTGTAATTCCTTTACTATTCTTTCCCTGCCATAGAAAGCTAAGACTTTGCGCCAATCATCCACTGTTCCAT
>JALOMS010000302.1 GCA_025455345.1 Thermoflexibacter sp.
AAGGTACTTACCAAGATAGTTACATAGATAAAATTATCTATTCTTTTAGCAAATGGCGTTATTTTAGGATTGAGGTCAAAGATTTCTGCAAGAGCCTGTCTATTCAACATATACGCAAGGAGTTAGAAATATAAAATATTAAAAAAGTCGTCTGTGATAATTGATTTGTCCCAAATGATAATTCAAATGTACGACTAAGTGTATCAAAAAATATTCCGTAGTCATCGGATAGCCAAAAACTTGTATAGGATATTCTTTGGTCAGGTCTTCGGGGGTAAGCAATGGCAATACATTCTTAATTACTTCTATGGTATCTTCTATATCTTTAACTAATTGGTTTTTAGGAATATCCTTTAAGGAAAACTCTGCCTCACGATTCCTCACATACGCCGTCTTTCCTAAGACTGTACCTATAAAATGATTGAGATTACCTATCAGATGCAGGCAAAGATTTCCCGCAGAGTTTTTGATATTGCCCCCAATCACCCAAAGTTTTTCTTCGCTTTCATAATTTAAGATTTCTTCTTTTAATTTGGTCAAATCTCTTTCGTATAGACTGACCAAATGTTGCATTGTTTGTTGCATAAGATTGTATTTATGTATGGTTTGGCAGATAAGTTATAGATACTAATTGAAAATTCCTATCTTTGTGGCGAATATTTTATCATTACTCAATTTTTTATGGAAAAGAAAATAGTAAAAGTAGGGGATATAGCGTGTGGTTCTGATGATTTGTTTTTAATCTCAGGTCCTTGTGTCATCGAAGATGAGAAAACAATGATGGATACTGCCGAAAAGCTCAAAGAAGTTTCCCAACGCATGAATATTAAGATTATTTATAAGTCTTCTTTTATGAAAGACAATCGTAGTTCGGTGGATTTTTATATGGGACCTGGTTTGAGCAAAGGATTGGAAATCTTAGCAAAAATCAAGAGAGAGTTTGGGTTTCCAGTACTTTCGGACATACACTATCCAGAACAAGTCAGTGAAGCGGCAGAAGTGCTTGATGTGATTCAAATACCTGCCTATTTGTGTATGCAAACGACCTTAGTAGTAGCGGCGGCGAAGTCAGGCAAGGTAGTAAATATTAAACATGGGCAGTTCCTCGCCCCAGAAAATATGGCAAAACCTTCCCAAAAATGTGTAGATAGTGGCAACGACCAAATCATATTGACAGAAAGAGGCTATACCTTTGGGTACAATGACCTCATCGTCGACCCGCGCAGTTTTTATCATCTGAACAGGACAGGCTTCCCAGTAGTATTTGATATTACGCACTCTATTAGGAAATATGGAATTCCAAGTGCAGACAAAAAAGGAGGTGCAAGGGAATTTTTACCCGTACTTTCAAGAGCAGGTGTGGCTTCTGGTGTAGATGGGATTTTCATAGAAACTCACCCAGAACCCGCTCGTGCTTTATGTGATGCGGCAAGTCAGTTGTGTGTATATGATTTGGAAGAATTTTTAAAACCTCTGTTAGAAATTCACCAAATAGAGGTGAAATATAGAGCATAAATAGTTGAAAATCAAAGTAGCAAATTTTCTCAAAGTTTGCTACTTTTTATCAAAACTTACCCAAAATTTCTTATTTTTGGAAAAAGAAAACACAATATATGGAAACCTTAGAATTGCAGAAAAATATTCTTTACGGACTACATGATTTACCAATAGAAAAGCTACAAGAAGTGCTTGATTTTGTGTTTTTTATACGAAAAAAACCTTTGAAAAAGTAGTTTTCGAGGAGTTAGAGGTCTATAATGAGGAAATAGATAAAGAGTATGACTTACTTTTGGACAAACTCTTAAACCAAAGATATGAAGCATACAAGGCAAATCCAGCAAGTGCAAGCACTTGGGAAGGAGTACAAACAAGAATAGAAAAAAAATACAATTGGGCATGAGTTATTTTGATGTCATTGTTCTTAAAAATGCAGAGCAAGATATAAATGAGGCAATTGAATGGTATGAAACTCAAAAAGAAGGTTTAGGTTTGCGATTTTATATGAGCATATAAGAGGTGTTAAATTTGTTAAAAGAAAATCCTTTGCTTTATGCGAAGGTCAAGCAGAAATTTAGACGTGCGCTTACAAAGGGTTTCCTTATGCGCTATTTTATGCCTTAGATGAGGAAAAACGAGCAGTAGAGGTAGTAGCAGTAGTACATCAAAGGCGAAATCCTGAATACATCGAGAAAAGACTTTCCTTAGAATAACCCCTTACTGTGATAATTATCAAACTTTGAGAAAATTTGATACTTTAATTATTTCAATTTTACCTCAAAATCCAAACTACCACCAACAGCAGTAAACCAAGCAATCCATATTTCCACCTACTGTAAAACAGCAAGTGAAAAACCATATCAGGATTTTTAAGGTTTTCTGTGCCTAACTTTTGGTGATATTCATTGTGGCAATTGGGGCAAAGCCAATCCGTTTCATCATTTTCGCCAAAAGTGGATTTCGGTAAAATATGGTGCTCCTGTACGTAGGTGATTTTTTTACATTTCGTACATTCTTTGTATTCCATTAGAAAGGTAAGTTTAGTTTAAAATTGCCTCTTCTTTTTCTATTTCTTTGATTAACAAAGCATTAGGAATACCTTTGATTCTAAATGTAAGTACGCTCATGGTATCGCTCAGAGGTAAAACGGGCATGATTCCCAAAGTAAGGGTATAAGGTTTTTCTAATCCCTTCATAATCAACTCTAATATTCGGTAGATGGAGGCAAATTGCTCCGCAGGGGTGCAGTCTATAAATAGCGCAATTGCTGAAAACAAATCAATACTTTGCTCAATTTTTATGGGCGTAACTTTGGCACTAAAATTAATTCTTATCAATTTTTCTTCTTGGTCGTACCCACTCCCAATGCGCCAATCCACCTCAGCCTCAGGCGTAGCAGGTATCATTTTCGCCAACTTGACTGCGAGTGCGTCTTGCTGTTCTTGGGGAACGGAGGCAAGGACTTGTGTAAACTTCTTGATGATGTCTTCTTTGAGCATGGACTTGTGTGTGTTTTAGACAAAGATAGGAAAAAGTAACAATAAATCAAAGTATCAAACTTTCTCAAAGTTTGATACTTTATGCCAATTACTTATGCGTATTTTAAACAAAGATACAAAAGATTTCCGCTTACAACTTGGTTTTTAAAAGGAAATTTAGTTAAAATTACAATCTGTATTTTTACTCAAAACGAATTTTAAATAAACCAATAATAACTATGTCAAAACCAAGAAATATTTATGCCCTCTTAGTTGGCATTGATGACTACCCTATTGCCAGCCATAAACTGAACGGTTGCGTGAATGATGTAAATGCTATGCACGAATTTTTGGAGTTTCGTTGTAAGTCCGAAGGCACAGAACTCAAAGTGCTGAAACTGCTGAACGGCGAAGCAACCAAAGCGAATATTGTCAAAGGATTTTTGGAACACTTGGGCAGTGCCACTAATCAAGATGACGCTTATTTTTATTACAGTGGGCATGGCGCACAGGAAGTTGCTCCACCCGAATTTTGGCAAATGGAGCCAGACAAACTAAACGAGGGCATTGTTTGTGTGGATAGCCGCACCGAAACAGGTGGCATGGGCGACTTGGTGGACAAGGAAGTAGGCTACTTGCTTTGGAAAGTAAGCGCGAAAAATCCGCGTATTTTGGTGGTCATGGACTGTTGCCACTCTGGTTCAGGGACGCGCAGTGCCGCTCCTTCAAAAGTGGAATATACCACACGTCAAATCCCTACGGCAAACCGAATGCGTAAAATCAATGAATATTTGGGTTTTAGTGAAGGCTTTTATCAGATACGCGCCGATGGACAGGTAATTATGAAGCGCGGCAACTACGTAGCTTTGGCGGCGGCACGTGCCAATGAGTTTGCCAAAGAAACCACGCTCGATGGCGAAAAGCGCGGTGCTTTCAACTATTCTTTGATAGAAACTTTGAAGTCAGCAAAGGGCGATTTGAGCTACGGAGATTTGATGTCCAAAGTGAAGGCAAAAGTAATTAGCCTTGTGCCTGAGCAGAACCCACAAATTGAGATTTGTGTACCTACCCAAATCGAGGGGGCAGTAGAGTTAGCAAGTTTGGACAAGACTTTCTTGGGTGGACTTCCTCCCAAAGAGGACTTTCTAAGAATTTATTACAGAGATGATGTAAAAAGTTGGGTCGTCAATATGGGGCAAATGCAGGGTTTGCCTAAAAATACTTCCCCTTCTGACCCTAATATTTTGTCCGTATTTGCTTTCGCAGATGCAAGCGGAAACAAGGAATACAAACTAAGTACCGACGAAAACAAAGGCAATGACATAGCCAAGGCTATCATTACCAAAGTAGAGAAAGATTACAGCAAGGTGGACTTCCAAGACCACCCTAACCGCAGTTCATTCACACCTGATGCCAATGCAATTTACAAGGCAAAATTGACTTCTTCTTCTGTAAAACCTGTTTTATTTTATATGGAAGGTTTGGCAGAAGATACACAATATTTGAAAAATATGGTGGAAACAGACGCGGGAAGTCAGCCTTACGCCAAGTTTACGGACAATCCCGCAGAAGCAAAGTACAAAGTGGCAGTTTCCCAAGACCAATTCACCAAAAAATATGAGTTTTTGCTCAACCAAGACGGGAAAAAAGTGTGCAAAGACGTAAGAGGCAAGCAAGCAGTTACCGCTTCTAATTCTACACAGGTAGGTGAAGGAGCGCAGGCGCAAAAGGCTTGGAGTTACGTACAGACCATAGCCAAGTGGGAAAAAACATTAGAAATGAGCAATCCAGATACTTCATTTTCAGATAATTCCGTAGTGATAGAGGTGATAGATGGCAAGGAAATAGAGAAAAAAATAGAGCAACAACTCACTATGGACATTTCCAATGGATTGAATCTATTGGCAAATCAAAAATACGAAGAAATGATGCTCACGCCTGATACGTACTGGCGCGTGAAAAACAACACAGGCAAGCAACTCTACTGTACGGCAATTTGGATGTCGCAAAACTTTGGGGCAGACCTCACCAGCGAGGCGAGTTTGCAAATCTTTAATCGCTCTCTGCCACCTAATGCAAGTTTTGATATTTTAGATGGCTCTCCTGTGAACTTAACCGTCAATGAAAACTTGCTAAGTGGAGGCGAGTTCCAAGAAAAAATAGTGATTAAACTGATTTACAGCACAGAAGAATTTGCGCCTGATTTTGTCAAAAATATGACCTTAACGCCACTTCCTTTCCCTGCTACGCCTGATGAAGACTCAGCAACCAGAGGCTTGGTGAAGAAAGCGGCAGGTGCAGATTGGTCAGTATTTAACTTGTTCATTACTGTTACTCAACCCTCACAGCCACAACAAGTTTTGGCAGGGAAACCCGCAGGATTGTTGGGTAAAAATAGCATTAGCAGTAACTTTGCAGGGGGAATAGAAGTAGCCTTGGCAAGCCCGCAACAGCAGTTAGCAACCAGAGATGTGAGCCAAAAGAAATCCAAAGATTTTGCAATTCCACAGGTTTTTGGCGAGAGCAAGCAATTCCAGCCTATTAGCTTTAATAATAACCAAGGCGATACCACAGATTTAAGCGTTTTGGAAATCAAAGGCATTGCCAATTTGCAGAAGACAGACGAAAGCAAGCCCCTCTTTGACTTGAAGTTAGATGCCCAAGCAGAGGAGGGAGATGTGGTTTTCCCCATTACTTTTGATGGAGAATTTTTCTTGCCTATCAAAGCAAGTTCGGAGGTAAACGCAAATGGGGAAGTTACTGTAAGCGTGGACAACCTGCCCAAAGATGCCTCAGAGCCTAAAATAGACCCTGAAACGCAGACCAGAAGCCTTACAGGTTCTGTCAAGATTTTCTTCCAAAAAGTAGTCAGTAAAAAATTAGGGCGTGAGTTTGCATATCCGCTTTTGGACATGGCAACCGACATCAAAGCAGATGGTTTCAAATATATGCGCCAAATCCACAGCGACAAGGATTACGGCTTTGTGCTTGACCAAGTAGCGCGTGAAATAGAAACTAAAAAGAATATTGCCGTATTTGTGCATGGTATCATTGGCGATACGGAAACCATGCCGCAAAGCCTTGTATTGGCAAAAGATGACAAGGGCAATCCCTTGTTGGACAGATACGATGCCGTTCTTACCTTAGATTACGAAAACCTGAACACACCTATCGAGGCTAATTCCCAA
>JALOMS010000303.1 GCA_025455345.1 Thermoflexibacter sp.
TCCTGTAAATAAGATAAATAAGGCAGAACGTTTTGTTGGGTATTTTCCAAGATTTTCTGCCGCAGATAGGACTGTAACTGTGCCTACCGCATTGTCCCTCGCCCCATTGTAAATAGAGTCTCCTTGTACCGCTTTGCCTACTCCAACATGGTCATAATGAGCAGAATAGACTATATACTCATCTTTCATCTTACTATCGCTTCCTTCCAAATATCCTACTACATTATAGGTAATAAATTTTTTAACTTCTGCTCCACTTATTTCTAACTTTGTTTTATTTTTCTTTTTTTCTTTCCAAAAAGCCGCTTCTTTACTCTCTGCGTCATTCACCCATATATGAGGGATAGAATTTGTAACTTGTGCGCCATCGTCTAAGCGGATAGATGGGCGATTGAGGTAATTCACTAAAAATTTCCAAGGTCGCTGGGTGTTGTTATAAAGCTCTATTAATGCAACTGCTCCTTTTTCCATTGCTTTTTTACGCTTTTCTGCTCCTCTATAAAACCAACTCTGTGGGCTTGTTTCATCTGGGCTTCCTCCTCTTACAATGACGATTTTGCCATTGACATCAGCTTTGTCAAAATCTTCATTAGTACCGTATTCTAAGAAAATAGCTTCTTTATCTGTTTTCAAATCACTGCCATTGATGAGTAAAGCACTCTCTGCTAACTTAAAACTTTTGCCCTTATAAGAAATATTTAAGGTAGAAGGAGGAGTGGTCGATTTCATCTCTACGGATTGCAAATAGTTAGGATAGGCAGGTACAGGCTTCACTCCATAACTCTTGAGTTGGGTAATGATATAACGTGCGGCTATTACTTGCTCTGGGGAAGGAGTATCTCTGCCCTTGAGTTCGTCTGAAGCCAAAAAAGACAAATGAGATTCTATTTTTGCCTTAGCAACAGTGGCATCAGTCAGTTCCTTGTCTGTTTGGGCAAATACTGCCAAATGAAGCAATATAAGAAGCCCTAAGAGTATTGTTTTCTTCATATTAATTTGAATTTTATGTTTTGACCGAAAATTACAATAGTTTTTGAAAAAAGAAAAATCTCTTATGTTAATTAGGTGCTTTATCTCTATCAAATCATGGATAAGAAGGTATAGACCTTCTTCCATATTTCTTATATGTTTTGTAAAAAACAAAGTATTGTTGATGATAAAAACTAAATTTGTATTTAGCATTGAATGATAGATAGCATATACATAATTATTAGGAAAAGAAAACTTTATGAAATGTTGCAGACAGTAATAGCTTTATACAAAAATGCGTATGGTGGTCTTCCGCGCTCTTCTTGGCTACTCGCATCTATTATGCTTATCAACCGCAGTGGCTCTATGGTAATACCATTTATGGGGGTCTATCTTACGCAAAAGTTGAGATTTTCTTTGACCGAAGCAGGAATCATTATCACTATTTTTGGATTAGGTTCTATGATAGGGGCTTATATGGGTGGGTGGTTTTCTGACAAAATTGGGAGTTATAAGGTACAATTTTGGAGTTTGGTATTAGGAGGAGCGGGCTTTTTTGGCTTGATGATGTTATATACTTTTTGGCAGTTAGCTATTAGCATCTTCGTTATTAGTATCATTGTAGAGTCTTTGCGCCCAGCAAACTCGGCTTCGGTGGCTGAGTACAGCACACCAGAAAACCTAACTCGTTCTTATTCCTTGAATCGCTTAGCCGCAAATCTTGGTTATGCTATTGGACCTACTTTGGGTGGGTTATTGGCTGGTTATGATTTCAGATATTTGTTTTTGGCAGATGGTTTTACTTGCATAGTAGCAGGTTTATTTTTCTCTTATTGGTTCAAACCTTCGCTAAAGAACCCTCCAAAAAAGGTCATTAACACGGAAACCAAAGATGTCAAATCTCCACTCCAAGATTATTTATTCTTATCTGCTATTGGCTTAACGGCTATTTGCGTAGTTACTTTTTTTCAGATGTTTACAGTCATGCCTTTATACTTTAAGCAAGAATGTTTGTTTTCAGAGCAAAAAATAGGTATTTTATTGGCTTTGAATGGATTGATGGTTGCCTTATTTGAAATGCTCATAGTCTATAAAATTGCAGAAAGAGTTTCCCAACTCCGTATGATAAGTTATGGCGTTATTATGCTCATTCTTGCTTTTGTCATGATTATGTTGTCCAAAAATCTGTTTATCATTGTTTTATCTATCGCCTTTTTTACTTTTGGAGAAATATTTATGTTTCCCTATATGAATGTTTTTACTATCAATCGCTCTACTCCAGCCAGTCGTGGTAAGTTTATAGGCATGTATGCTTCTGTTTTTTCTATTGCATGGACGTTTGCTCCTTTAATAGGAACGAATATTGCGGAAAAGTATAATTTTATGACGCTCTGGTATATGATGATAGGTTTTAATGTCTTAGGCTTAGTAGGTTTTCAGATATTAGAACAAAAAATAAAAAAAAGGCATAATTAATTGTGATAAAATAGTATTTTTGCAATATTAATCTTTGTCTTAAATTCCCCCTTTTGTACTACAAAACTAATATCTTGTTCAGATAAGTAATGAAGCCCTTTCTTTGTGTATTAATTTGCGGTCTATTTTATAGTATAACCTTTGCCCAGCAAGTAAAGGTAGAAAAAGCATTGACTGCTCTGAACCAAGATACAGCTAAAGTAGGACAATTGCTCACTTTGAGCAAGCACTATGCATATAGTAATCCTATTAAAATGAATGAGTTAGCAGATGAAGCATTGCGACTTTCCCAAGATGTAAATTATGAAAGAGGGGTAGCGATGTCTTTAGGTCGTATAGGGCAGGCTAAACTCCAATTGGCAGAACACAACGAGGCACTATCTTTTTTATTAAGTGCCTTAGAAATTGCAGATAGATTAGATTATGATGAGTGCATAGGGATAAGCTACAAGCTCATGGGTAATATTTACCTCTACCAACATAACATTGAAAAAGCCGAAGAACACTACCTCAAAGCACTTTCCATTGCCAAAAAAATGAAAGATACCGAATTACTGGCAAGTGTGCAAAATGGCTTAGGCAGTGCCTCTCTTGCCAAAAATGATTACAAACAGGCTCTTAAAGCATACGTCTATGCTCAAAAATTGGCAGAAAAAAATAATGACAAAACTACTTTGGCAGATATAGAGAGCAATATTGGCAAAGTTTATTTGGCTCAGGACATGGGCAATTTGGCGGTGGATTTCTTCCAGAAAGCTTTGGCTCTTGCAAAAGAAGCGGGTAATATAGAGGAGATTGCTGATAACTCTCTGATATTATCAGAGTATTACCTACAAAGAGGAGTGCTATCCAAGGCTTTGGAATATGCAGAAATAGGAACTAATGCCGCCGAAAGAGTACAATCTAAAGTCTTTAAACAGAAAGGCTATGCGCTTATGTCCGAAATATATGGATTACAAAAAAGCTATCAAAAATCTTTTGAGTATAATCAGTTAAGTAAAACCATACAAGACAGCATTTTAGGAAAAGAAGAAAAACAGCAATACACCGCTATTACATCTCAATATGAAAATGAGGCAAAAGAAAAAGAAATCATTATCAAGAACTTACAGTTAGAGCAACAAAAGAAAGATTTGCGTAACCAGCGAAAAATTACTTATATTTTTGTTGCGTCATCTATTATCTTTATTGGATTGTCTATTTTGGCTTTCATTTTATATAGAAATAAGAAAAAAACCTACAAATTGGTCAAAGAACAAAATAAACAAATTACCGAGCAGAATGAGCAGATTAATGCTAAAAATGAAGAAATTAATGAGCAAAAAACCATTTTAGAAAATAAAAGCGACGCTTTAGAGCTTGCTTACAAAGAAATAGAGAAAAAAACAGACAATATTTTAGCGAGTATAAGCTATGCAAAGAGAATACAAACAGCTTTACTACCAGACCAAGAAGATGTTAATCTCGCTTTTCCTGAAAACTTTATTTATTACAAACCCAAAGATGTAATTAGTGGTGATTTTTATTATCATGTCGAAGTTGATGAATTGCATATCATTGCCGTTGCTGACTGCACAGGACATGGAGTGCCAGGGGCATTTATGTCAGTGTTGGGTGTCCAATCTCTCAACAAAATAGTGCAAGAAGGCATTACTTCTTCTGACCGCATCCTGAACGAGCTTCACAGGGAAATTAGGCAAGTGCTAAAACAACAAGTGAATGAAGTAAGAGACGGAATGGATATAGTGTTGTGTGTAATAGATAAAAAAAACAAAACATTGACCTATTCAGGGGCAATCAACTCACTCTATTACATTCAAGCTGATAAAAATGGACAGCCGTATTTTACAGAACTCAAAGCTACCAAAAGACCTATCGGTGGCTTTCAAAGAGATGAGGAAGAGCGCAATTTCGACAAACATATTATTGATATTTCTAAAACTACAACTTTTTATCTTTCTACAGATGGGTATCGCGACCAATTTGGCGGAGAAGAATCAAAAAAATTCATGGCGCGACGGTTTAAAGAGTTGTTATATCATATCCATGACAAACCCATGAATACACAAAAGCAGATTTTAGACGAGGTAATCACCAAATGGCTTGGGAAAAATGAGCAAATAGACGATATGTTAGTCATTGGGATAAAGATATAAGCAAGATAACCTCAATATTTCCAGTAAATAGTAATTATATTGATAAATCGCTGTTTGTTTTTTCTATTTTTATATAGGAAATTATTGATTGGTTTTAATTTTGTATGATTTTAAATACGCATACATATTAAATTGACTATTAATTGAATCTTTCTGATGAAATTATTAAGAATATCATATTTTTTTATCATTCTCTTATTCATATTGTTGATGTCTTCTTGTGGTTTTTATAACCATGTTATTTTATTCAAAGAGGACGAAACATTTAACAATGAGGCTTTTAAAAAATTAACGACTATTACCGCACAAGCTGAAAAAAATTATATTGTAAGAAAATTTGATTTTTTAGGCATAGAAGTTTTTACAAACAAGGGGGAACTATTGGTAGATCCTAATTTTGAATTACAGTTAGGCAATCGCAATGCGGCGGCTGTTCAAGGCATGGGGGGTTTTGGAGGAGCATTTAATGGAGGAGGAGTCGACCCCTTGCAACAACAAGGCGTAGCTAATTTTGCGGCGGCTCGTAGGTATATGATACAAGAAGATGGCAATGCCTATTTGCCTATATTAGGAGCTACCAAGTTAGAAGGACTAAAACTGTATCAGGTAGATAGCTTACTCTCGAAACTCTATGAAAAAAACTATAAAGAAACCTATGTAGTTAGTCGCTTATTAAATCGCAGAGCAGTTATGATAGGCGCATTGGGTAATAGGATTATTCCTTTAGACAATGACAACATGAGTATTATAGAAGTGGTTGCGATGGCGGGTAATTTTGACCAAAGGGTAAGGGGAGATAAAATCAGGCTAATTCGCAATACTTTGAATAATCCTGTAATGCAAATTATTGATTTAACGACTTTTGAGGGAATGCGAGCCGCCAATCTCAAAATAGAACCTAACGATATTATCTATATAGAGCCTCGCAGACGTGTAGGTCGAGACGAGACTATCAGTGATATAGTTCGCATACTCAGCCCTATATCTGCTATTATGGGAGCAATCTCAACAGTAATTCTTACTATTATTGCAGTACAAAGATTATAAAAAGATGAGTGTAAACGGGAATGGGCAATATCTCAGCAACAAACCTGCTGCTACGATAGAAGAAGATGAAAGCGACTTTTTATCGGATTTTGACTTTGAGAAATTTCTTTGGGTCATTCGCAGAAGTATTATTTGGATAGTGTTAATATTTACATTATGCTTATCTGTTGTATTTTTGGGTTTGCGTTATGTAAAAAAAATTTATCAATCTGATGCCATTATCCAATTAGAAGCCAAAGGCACTGCCCCTACTTTAGGATTAGGCATATTCAAAGATGAAACAAGTGTCAATGATTACTTGGTAGGCGAAGCCGAATTTATCATGTCTAACAAAATTAAAGATGAAGTAATCAATATGTTAGACTTGTACATAAGCTATTGGGTACAAGGTAGATTTATTGATGACGAAAAATTTAATAGCTCACCTTTCAGAGTAGTCAATTTCGAGGTAACCAATTATGATTTTTTTGATAATAAGAAAATTTTTATCCAGATGATAGACACTA